>CAZNMG010000165.1:0-3413 GCA_964574075.1 uncultured Owenweeksia sp. | reverse complement strand
AAGCGTTTCTGGCGGTGGCCTCTTCACTGAAGCTAAATTCACTGCTTCCGGCTTTGGTATAGTTCATCCACAGGAGCGAGCCCTCCGCCTGCATTTCGTGATGTACATTGCTCACATAAATATCCTCACTTCCATTTCGGTCGAAATCAGCCATGCTACTGTTCATACCCTTATAGGTATCCAGGCCAAAATCCCCAAAAAAGAGCCCTTGCTGTAGTTTAAATTTTCCTTCCTGGTTCAGGTATGGATCGTCTGTGCCGAAATCATTGGCGAGGTAAAGATCCGTCCATCCATCCTGGTTGAAATCTCCGGTTCCGACCCCCAATGTCCATCTTTTTTCGGGCAAGAGGTGGTCTTTGTTTTTATTGACGAGATCTCCGTTTTCCGGTTCATATTTCAAAAGCCAGTTGAGACCACCATTGTTGGAGTTGTGCCAGCTTTCGTGAAGAAAATGAAACATCCGCCTGTCACCTTCGTACTCCGGTTCAGGAAGGTGAAAGAAATTGAAACGCGTGCTGTCTTCATAATCCGGCAAATAGGGGGGCAAGGTGTTGGCAAGAAGCAGATCCAGATAACCGTCCTTGTCAAAATCCAGCGCATTGCCCGAAAGGCAAATGGAGTTGTACTTTAAACCGGAAACCGTCTTTTCCGTAAAACGGCACTTTCCCTCTTCTTTCAATTGATTGTCGTAAAGCCGCGATTGGCCAAAACCAAAGCCCAGGAAGATATCGATGTCCCCGTCCTTATCGTGATCATAAAGCACTGCGAAGCTCGGCACTCCGTAGGTGCGGGGCAGTTTGAGATATTTCTCCAGGCCGGGCAGTTCCAAATCTTCAAACTTGTAATCGCCCAGATTCATACGGAGAACAACCTGATCTGCTGTAGCTTTTAAGGGCTGTATAAAAAGAAGATCCTGAAACCCGTTTTGATCAAGATCGCTGGCGTAAATCCCATCACCCACCGAAAGCACCCATTTGGAAACATGCGCTACGCGGGCATCAGCAGAGTCGAGCAAAGTACCCTGCCTACTGCTCACACCAAGCTTTTCGGGAGGAATCTTACTGAAGCTGAGATCATTCAAAATCGCCTTGTTTTCTTCAGGTAAACTAACTCCTCTAAAAGCCAAAAAAGGAAGGGAGACCATAGTTATTACTACAGCCTTTTTCAGAAAACCAGCACCCGAAAAAGCCTGAGATAAGTCGTTTCTCGAAATATCGGAAATAACAAACCACAAATAGCGGACTCCTGCCACTGTAAGCCCCGCAAAAAAGAAAGTGTAAAGGCTGAATTTAAGATGAAAGAACAAATCCAGCAATCCGATGCAAATCCCTACAATCACCTGGTTTTTAGGATCCCGCGGAGAGGTGGCCGGATCGGTGATCATGTAAAATGTAAAAAGGTAAAACGCGGGAGAGGTGAGTGACCCTACAAAGATGGTTTCCACCGGGATCACTTCCTTCAATACCCAGGCCCGCAGAATACTTTGAAGAATATAAGTAACCAAAAAGGAGACGATCAACCAGTTCCTTTTAATCTTTGAGATAAAGAGAAAAATGGCGGCAGTGCCAACAAAAACCAGCATAAACCAGGAGCTGCCAGCTGTGCCAAACCACTGGTAAGCGGGGGCCAGGGTAATGGTTTTGGTGAAAAATAAGAGGCAGATACAGATCGCAAATAAGCTGGGATTAAAAAAATGTTTGCCTTTATAAGTGACGATGTGCTTGGAGGAAATGGCCAGAAAAACCGGTATCCACAGGAGTGTAAAACCATGGGCATAATTCAGAAGAAGAGCCAGTGAGCAACTGGTGATCAAACCCGATAAGGGAAATACCCATTTTCCCTTGAACAAGCCGTTGAACAATATATCCAAAACTGCAGCAAGGCCCAGTATGGCTAGGATCTGTGGAATGGATCGGTTAAACCCGAGAAAAACCACTCCCAAAGCCAGGTAAAGCATCAACAACCCAAAGACGATCCACCTGACATCCGAGCGTGGCGGAAGAGCTAAATTGCCTTTCCAGTTTGCTGGGTTTAGATGTATGCTACGGATGTCCATCAGCTAAAGATTTCCCAATAATAAGAATATAAAAAGAACCCATACAAAAGCACATTCATATAGGTGGTAACCTTGTTGATCTGCGAATATTCGTCTGAATCAGATGCGAACCAAACGGGGTTATCGCCTTTGCTTCCCTCCCCGATGATTTTCCAGAATTGATACGCGTAGTAGGCATCGGCAAGTGTACAGGCTACTACTATTATGGCATAGGCAAGGATTTCTTTTTCCTGCGGATAGTCAATAAGTGCCACGCCCAGCACCACTAGTGGAGTGATCAGGTTAAAGACCACTCCGGATTTTGGTGACCAGTTTTTAAAAAGGTACATACTAAGTCCCTGCACAATAGCCCTGATCAGAAAAAAAGAGAAGACCACCACTAACATGGGCTCGAAACCATGTACTGCTATCAAATAAACCGGAAGCGGATAGTAAATGAACATGGCAAAGCTCAGCCAGAATTTCTTGGGCAGGGAAATTTCCCCACCTTTCATACGCTGCTTACCTTTTCGGGAATAAATGATGATCCACAGAAGTGACCAGCAAAGAATAAGTATCGTCATAACGGGAATATAAACTTATTCTATTTATCGAACCTGGCTTTTTACAGGAGGGTCTGGAAGTAAGTTTTGTAAATTACAGATCCAACCAAGATGCAATCGGTGAAAGACCATACGGTTCTTATTTGCACAGGCATCTGCCTCCATTTTGACTACTATATCGTTTTTGCTTACCTCCCCGTATCACCCTCAGCCGCCCCACTTCCTTCTGCACTCAATTCTTCCAAAGTTCGTTGCAATTCATCCAGGGCCCGTGAAGCTTCCTGAAACTGCCCGTTGCCTGTGGCATTGAGATAGCTTTGGAAAGCCCGGTTTGCTTGTTGGATAAGCTGCTCATTGGTGCGGGTGCCGCGGGCCTGGTCTGTAGCTTCTGTCTCTTCAAAATCTACTGCGTCTTCCGCCATTGGTGGTGCATCACCAAAAATGCCGGCCAGGGCCTCTTCAAAGGTGGGTGCGTAGCTGAGGTTATCGTTGTGCATCACACACACGAGTCTCAACTCCGGGTAGGCGGCCGTTTGCGCCTGCAGGTAAATGGGCTCTACATAAATAAGCGTATTCTCCACAGGTATGGCCAGCACATTTCCGCGGATAACATTAGAGCCCCGCTGATCCCAGAGGGAAAGCTGGCCGGAAAGGAACCTGTCCTGATCAATCTTTGTCTCAACCTGCTGGGGCCCAAGCACCCGTTTTTCCTTCGGGAAGCTATAGGCCAGAAAGCGGCCGTAGTTTTCAGGATCACAGAGGCCGGCAATCCAGCCGATGCTTACCTGCCGGTTTTTAGGAGTAAAAGGAAGTAT
>CAZNMG010000164.1:0-11003 GCA_964574075.1 uncultured Owenweeksia sp. | reverse complement strand
CCCCGTAAGGATCACGTAGCGGAAGGAGTCAAAATCAATAGAATTGTCCACCCGATTTTCTTCCCGCAACAAGGGATGACCCATATCTGTTGCACGAAAGGCAGGCTCAGCAGTCACCGAAGGAAATATGTAATCAGGGTGGTTGAAGGTAAAATTGCCGAGGCTGCACAACTGGTCAAAATGCGCTGTCACCTCCATCCATGTTTGGATTTTGGAGCCATAACGGGACTTCCAATGGCGGAGGTCGCGGAGCGTGTGCAGATGGTAAAGGAACAGGGCGTTCATTATCAACGCGCCCACCACATTATTGAGTTGGTCGAAGCCATTTAAAATTCGCGACAGCTTTTTGAGGGCAATTCCTGCCGAAGTTGAGGAGGTGTTCAGCCGATCGCTCTGGTCCTTCAGCAATCCACTTTCGTGGGATCTTTTCTCGATCAGTGCCAGGAGATTTCCGTACAGCAAAAGAGACTTTGAGACACCGTTGAGGTGGAGATATTCACTGCGAATCTTTTTTAACCGGGTACCTACAATGGCCAGGTTGAGCCCGCCAAGAGCCAGAAATACATAAAATGTGGAAAGGCTGGGGAATGACATCCAGTAAATCATCCCGCCCAGGGCAAGGGCAGAGAAAAACCACAATATCCATTTGTTGGTAATAACAGAAGCTCCGGCCTCCTGACTGTTCCATCGGTTGATCTTCGCTTCGAGATCAGGATCTTCTTCTATTAATCCCGCTTCCACCAAAAACTGTTGACGGAATTCAATGTCGGCACCGAGCTCTTTTACCGCATTCTGTTTTTGCAAAATGTTGCTGATCTCAGGCTGCATAAATTCTTTGGCAAGAAGGATTTCTCCCTTTTTGGTAACCGTCCGGTTGACATGCTGAAAGACGGAACGCGATCCAAAGAGATCAAGATCATAGGAATACAGATGGTCCCGGTCAAGATATTCAGTTCCATTGCGGAAAGCTCCCAACTCCCCTCTGTGATAGTCGAGTTCGTTTTGATTGGCCCGAATAAAGGAACGGTACCTTTTGGACCGATCGCGCACATCCTTATGCCTGAAGAGCAGGAAGATGAATAGGCAAAGCAGAATACCCGCCACATATAAAAAGGAGAAATCCTCCCGGTTTATACTGAAATAAAGACTCAGCAGAACGGCCGCCATCACTACAAAGCGGGCCAATGAATACAGACGGTCTGTTTTGCGGTTTTTATTTAATAGCCCTTGAAATTGCGAAAGGCGCTCCTGGTAAATTTTCATGGAAAGTACACTGAAATAAGGGTGTGCAAGGTAAGCTGGAATGCAGGCTTTAAAAAAATAAAAAAGACTTGCAGAGTAAACATAGTTAATTAAATTTGCAGCCCTCAAACCGAAAGGGAGAGGCATCAGGATCACACACTGGTGAGGTGGGTGAGTGGCTTAAACCAGCAGTTTGCTAAACTGCCGTACGGTAACACGTACCGGGGGTTCGAATCCCCCCCTCACCGCCAGGAGAAAAGAAGCCATAGAAGCGTCTATAGCTGCTAAAAGAATTTTTTGGGGTGTAGCCCTTCGATAGCCTCAGGACAGGCACCCGGTATCGCGTCACACTAAGGCGTGAAGGTCCTAGGGACGAATCCGCTGAGATAAATGAATCTGGCGGGGAAAAAAATTTCGGGGTGTAGCGTAGCCCGGTATCGCGCCTGCTTTGGGAGCAGGAGGTCGTAGGTTCGAATCCTGCCACCCCGACTTTTAAGAACCTCATTAACTGAAAAGTTGATGAGGTTTTTTTGTTTCCTGATTGAAAGTTTTAACCATAAGGGCGTAGCCGGGTATCGCGTCACGCTGTGGCGTGAAGGTCGTAGGTTCGAACTAGGCGCTAGCGATCTCACCGAAGGTAATCCTGCCACCCCGACTTTAAAAACCTCATTAACTGAAAAAGTTGATGAGGTTTTTTTGTTTCAACCTTTATTGCTTCAACGCGGAGAGGCAGAGGACGGAGAGGGCCGCAAAGCATACTCCATATATTCCCTAAGGCGTTACGGAGATTCTCCCCCCGCTGGCGCCTGCCTGCCGATAGGCAGGGGGTGGTACGCACTGCGTACCTGGGGTGGAGCTATAATAGAGGAAAGGTTCTTTAAAAGAAACCCTGTGTTTCCACCTTCGCCCTTCGGGCACCTCCGCCAGCGGAGGACAACCTACCGACAACTTCAGACTCAAAATCATATAACATCCATCCAAAGCCCGTTGCGGAGACCCTGTCGCCCGCTGGTGCCTGCCTGCCGGTAGGCAGGGGGGGTGGTCGCAAACCAGGGGTGGACAGACAAACACAAATTAACACGCCTCTTCCAATTTCGTGATCCAGCCTTCAATAACTTCCCGCACTGTGTTGATGTGGGTCAAAACTTCCTCATCCTTAAAGCGGATCACGGTAAATCCCTTGGCTTGAAGTTCGTCTTGTCGCAGGCGGTCTTGAACTTCCCTCTCCGGAATCTGATGAGAATAGCCATCCACCTCTACCACCAACTTTAACGGCAGGCAAACGAAATCAACAATATACTTTCCCACAGGCCTTTGTCGCCTGAATTGCCGTCCGAAGATCTGTCGTTTTGACAAGGCATATTTCCACAGACAGGCCTCCGCTTTGCTCATGGTTATTCGATTTTCATGAGCAAAGGATTTGAGGCGTTTGTTGTAATAATTATTGGTGGGCATAAGACAAGTTAGCAAATTCTTGGGAGGTTCACCTCCGCCAGCGGAGGACCACCCACCTACAACCTTACACCGAAAAACATTTTGCAACCACTCCCCAACCCGTTGCGGAGACTCTCCCCCGCTGGCGCCTGCCTGCCGGTAGGCAGGGGGGTGGTCGCAGACCGGGGGTGGAGCTATAGTAGCGGTGAGGAAAGATTCTATTAAAAAGAAGTGCTGCATATCCACCTCCGCCCTTCGGGCACCTCCGCCAGCGGAGGACAGCGCACCCACAAATTCACACTCCAAATTATATTACTCCATTGCGCAGACCATCCCCGGCTGGCGGGTGGAGCTTTAACAGAAGCAGGAAAGGTTCTTTTAAAAGTAGTGTTCCATTTTACCTCCGTCACGCTTAAGCTTAGCACCTCTACTTCTACAGGCTCAGCACAGGCTGCCAGCGGAGGACAACCCGCCTACAACTTCAGACTCAAAATTATATTACAACCACCCCTACAACTTAGTACTCTCTGCGCAACCCTGTGATCCCAGCACCTCTGCGTTGAAGTAAAGAGGTATTGGTTCTTTTATCGCTCAGTTGGTATCGGGCCATAAAAAAACCACCCCGAAGGGTGGCTTTCTAGTTTAGGTTCTGGTGTTAATTTTATTTACAGTGGGCCACACCGGAATTGCCATTGTTGTAATTATCCAGCGCATCTTTCCAGCCATTGATAGTCTTCTGCATATTCTTGGAAAGCGATTTCCAATCATTCCAGTCATGGTTTGCCAGGAAAGCATCAGCGTTGGCAATAACAGTGTTGACGGGGGTACCATCAGCAGCAGCGGCAATATTAAGCTTGGCAGCCAGCAACTGTGCGTAAAGTTTAGTGATACCGTTATTCGGTTTTCCGTAAACCTTTTGGGTGAGAATATCCCTGGCAATGGTGTTGGTGGTTACGTTAATGGTTTTAGCACCGCCAGCTGTACCCAGGTTCTGAGATAGATACTGGCTCAGTACATCTGTCTGAGGGCCAAAGCCTGCATGATTTTTCCAGAAACCAATAGTGCGGGTACATCCCGGTCCGGGAGGTGGTGGTGGGGTTTGAGGAAGCTCAATGCAAATATTATCAACTGCACCTGAGCCACCGAGATGGATCTCCATCTTTACCACTCCGCTTACAGCGCCAAAGCTTACATTCTCCACTCCATTATCGCCTACTGTGGTAAGGGCCACACTGCTGATTAAGCTGTTGCCTCCATCATAAAAGTTAACAATGGGAGCACCTTCCTTACCTTCCACATCCACTATTGTCATGGAATGAACGGTCACCGGGCCTATCGCGCTGAAGTCGAGATCAAATTCTCCCATTCCCCGCAGATCATTAGGCTGGTTGGGGTTTAAATCTTCTGATACGATCAGGAATTTACCCAGCGAGGTATTATTCTCATGGGGGGATCCCATATCTCCTCCCACACCAACTCCTGGTCCACCAAAATCCTCGTTAGGGGTACCGAGGTCAAGGTCACCGGAGTAAGGGTTGTCGGAGTCAAAAATCATGGCAGCATTGACACCCGGGAAATTTGGGTTTCTACCCACCACCCCGATAGGGCCGGAGTTGGCATCGGTGTAGAGTTGGTTGGTAATAGTACCCGCGGCAAGGTTTGGATTGTCAAAGGTTATACACTCGATCTGCACAACGGCCTTTGTAGGCATCGGCTTCTTGAGTGCGCTTTCCTCTTTTTGGCAATTGGTCAACAGGACCGCCAATAAAGCCATTGGCAGTAGTTTTAGCTTGTTCATTGTTTGAAGTTAAGGGGTTAATTATAAAAATTAAGGACTAAAACTATTAATTTATCTTCCTAGTTATCAGATGTTTTTAGATAATCGGTAAAGTTTTTACGCTATCCTAACTTACTCAGTATTACTTACGAGAACAAAACGGATTCGACAACTTTCGTCCTGTAGGGATTCTGACACAATTTTCTTCAAAACAAACTCCGGCACCACTTATTAACCTCATACCAGAAATTACCACTCCCCCCTTCGGCTTTTCAGCGGGTTAATCCTGAACGAAACCGAGAATGTACAAAATCGAGCTTAGGGTATTTTACGCGTCACTTCTTTCGATCTGGAATTTTTTTTTCGTTTTTATGAACTTTTTTTTCGACAAAAAGCAGCCGGGGAAGTCGAGCTGTTGTTTCAAAAGCAGGGGCGGGTGAAAAGCTTGAGAAATTCGTGAATAAAATTCATCAATGTGATGGATTTCAGTTGTATTGAAAATTGACTTTTCAACAATTCGGGTTTTTCCTAATGTGGGAATGATCTTACAACTTAAGGAAAAATCCTACAAACAAACCCCTTCAAATACATTCCGTCCCCCCTTCCCTCTTCCGGGAAATTACCTTGATAAACAATCGATTAGGATCGATTATTCATATTTTATTTTAAATTTGTCCTCAACAGGGACGGAATGAAACACGTACCTGAGTATTTGATTTTTTGCTCTGAAACTCTACCTTATTCTCCATAGTTCCCAATCCGGGAACATTTACAGTACCTGATATGGGCTTAAAGAGTGAGTTTTTACTTCCCCGGATTGTGGAACAGATCCGGAGATGAAGCAAAAGTCGGACGAGCAGAAGTAGCCGCCTCCTACTCAAAGGCAGTTACGGTACAGTATGAAGCTTGAGTCCGGATGCTAAAACAGTTTTGAAGGGAAATTGAAACTGTTTAGCGGGGCTCAGACCAAGGTGTACTCCTTTCCGGCTTTTTTCATTGTTTCAGGTTACTGCTCATGTCGAACCTCCTTTAGCTGGTGCTAACGACTGCAATTTAAAAAGGTGGCAAAACAGTAATTACATAAATGACTATCTACCCTACTCTCATGAAAACTCTACTTTCTGGTTTCCTATTGATTTTCGCCCTTTCGGCAACCGGCAACGAATTTATTTCGGAGGAACTTCGCCTCACGAACCAATTGGTGACCGCCACCAACAGTGAACCTGAGGTGGTATCCACTCTATCGGACCGTGATGCAATTCCCACGGGGATGCGCCAGGAAAATATGTACTGCTATGTGGCCGATAACCACATCGTATATCAGCTCCAGGGAGGTATCGCCAATACCCATTGGGTGGCACTGGGTATTTCCAGCTCTTTCCAGATTCAGGGCCCTGCCGGTTCACTTCCGTATATCGATCAGAATGGATTACTTGCCACCGACATGCGCTACAGGGGAAAATCCAAATACGACTACTCGGGCGCAAATGACCTTGGTTCGGGAAATTATGTGAACGTGAACGGATTGGGCAATAAGGTAAACGACAAATCGCACAACCTTATAAACGGCTACAACTCCTACTCTGATGGCTCGTATGTACTCACTGTAGGTGAGCGCGACACCGTGCACGGGATGAACAGTACCGCCCTTGGTAACGACATTACCCTGAAGGAGAAAAACCAGTTTGCGGCCGGTGTGGGCCTTGTTGCCCAGAGTATTGGCGAAGCCTTGCTGGGACAGTACAACACCCTCTACTCCGGTAATGGCTCCCAATGGAATGGGCAGGACAGGCTGGTGACGGTGGGAAATGGTACGAGCGCCACCAACCGCAGCGATGCTCTCATTATATATAAGGATGGCAAAGCGGAATTTTTTGGCGACCTCACCGCCCCGAATATTTACACCAAAAACCAGGTGGATAGTGCCGTAGCTGTAATCGGAAATGGAAACACCGGGACCCTCAATCTCAGTGGAAGTACGCTCACTCTCTCCAATTCCAATTCTGTGAACTTCAGCGGATGGGATACCGATGCCTCCGATGATTTTTCAGGGGATTACAACAACCTGATCAACAAACCGACTCTCTTCAGTGGTGACTTCAGCGACTTGAACAACGCGCCTTCACTCTACACCCGTACCCAAACCGACAGCGCTATTGCTGCCAATCAATCTGTTGCCGTAAGCCAGACGCTCAACCTGGCTGGCAACGAACTGGCAATCTCTGGTGCCAACACCGTTACCTTTAGCGGGTGGGACATGAATGCCGCTGACGATTTCAGCGGTAACTATAACGATCTTACTGATGCGCCCGCCATATACACTCAGGCACAGGTGGATAGCATCCGCCAGGGCGTTGTAGACAGTATGACTGCCTATGTGGACAGTGCCGTTATTTCCCAAGCGCATTCGCTGCTGGCCAGCAACCGCGCATTGAGTGCTAATGATTGTGGCAAAACCATCTATGTAAAAAACAGTACCGTCAAACTCACCATACCTGCCGGTCTCAACATGGGTTTCAACAAGCATATCGAACTGCGCGATTTTGGCTCCGGCACCTTTGTACTGGATGCTTCAGCCGTAGTACTAAGGGACGATAGCGGAAACGTAATTACCACCCCTACCTCTAATATTACTATTCAGGATGTTGCCATTACCTCCATCGGTGGCAATGAATTCAAAATCATTGGACTCTATCAGTAAGCTACCATGAAGAACTTTTTCCTCATCGTATTTAGCAGCCTCATTCTTGCATTCAGTGCTGATGCGCAGCGTAGCGTTATTAGTAATATGCGCTTGAAAAGGCCCGCACCTGACTCTACGGTCCAATATGTCTTTTCCATTCCGGAGAACGAAGACTACGATTTTTTTGTGGGTGCGCTCAGTCGTCCAGCCAGCTCCATACTAAATACATTGGATGGTCACCTCTTCAGACTGGAGAATGACAGCCTTTTTACAAACTATTCCTTTGACTACGAAGGCCATCTGGGCACCAAGTTTACCGTGCTCCTGAATGTAGGGACCACAACTGATACGGCTTTTGTAAACCTCAGCAACGTAACAGGGAAATGGGATGCCAACGGGCCTGCAGACCTGGCCGTGGCCAGCAAATACCCGGAGGTAAATGTGGGCGATTACATTTTCTGGAATTATACTTCCGGAGATGATCTCACTGCCTCGGTATCCGGGGTGAGCCATCCCGCAAAGGTGCTCATCCACAATAAGGTTTACGATAAGATCATCCTGGACATGGGCAACTCCGCAGGCAATGATACCGCCAGCCGCGTGGTGGTGACCAACTTTTTAGGACAGGTGGAATGTAGCGGAGGAGTACGTATCGATAACCCCGCCTTTGTGAGATTCACCGGCATGTATAACTCTACCATGGGTTACGGCCACCGTTATTTTACCGGCTGTGATCAGAATGGCAGCAAGGTTGATTTTAACTACTCACATGGTAAATTCGGTTTTTACCTCAATAACCGATGGACATCCTCCAGTCTTGACGGCTTTTCAATTCAAACCAACAGCACCGGCCTGGAAATTGACCACCTGGAAATTGCCAATGGCTTTTTCAGTGGCATCAACATCAAGTGGGAAAATAATTTCAGTGTCTCCAACTTCAACCATATTCACCACAACTTCATTCATGATGTGGGTGCCGAAGGAATTTTTGTAGGCTCCACCGGCAGCTTTCCTCAGCAGGTCTTCCAGAATACCTGGATAGAAAATAACGCCATTGTTCGCTCAGGCAGCGAAGGAGTACAGGTAGCCTGGCTTATGAGAGGGTCGCAAGTTCGCAACAACTTCCTCCATTCGGCCCTCGACTGGAAAGACCCCTTTGCCCGCTGGCAGGATAATGTGATGCAAATCTCTGTGTTGGGCGGAGGAATTTACATCGGTCATAATGTGCTGATAGGAGCCGGGGAGGCAGTAGCCAATATATGGACGAAAGTCAATGCTTCTCCACTTTTATACGGCCCCGATACGCTGCACATCAGCAATAACCTTATTTATGGCGCCCGTGGCGACCTCGGTTTTTATGCTCATTCCGAATCAGACGGGCTTACACAAATGATGTTTAACGGTAATATCTTCGGTAAAGTTGGCTACGACCTCAGCGAAGTTTACCCAGCCGCCAATCCTAATAACACTAAGGCCTACAGCCTCCATACCGCATTGGTGAGCACCACCATAAAAAACACCCTTTTCGACAATTCGATAGAAAGTCTCTACCAGGGCACGGCTGCCGCGTCTTTAGTTGCCAATCAGCAGGGAACCGTAACTCCGCCAGATTTCCAGAACTATATGGGAATGGGCCAGAACTTTAACCACTTGAAGGTAAGCCGCTATACGGGGTATATAGGTACCGAGACAAAATTCCCTTCGAGCGGAACCAATAAAGGCACCCCCGCCAGCTGGGAAGTGGGAGATGTGGTGCAGTGGAGAAACCTTTCCGGGGAAACCCGCTTTTACCAATGTATAGTACCCGAAAGCAGTGGCAATGTGGCTCCTCCCATGGATGATTCCAACAATTCTCACTGGCAATTGCTGAAATGGACCAAACCAAACGGCTCACTTAGCTTCTTCCCTCCTGACGATATTCAGCTGGTGGCCGGCAGCTACTATGACCAGAGAGAAATCGGGGTGAGAGAGGTCATCTCCGGAAGCACTACGGTGCCTTCCGCAAATCAGCTCCCCACTATCAGCATTACCAACATTGATAATAATGACACGGTAGCGCAGGCCACCATGGTGAGTATTGAAACCGTAACTTCAGATCCTGACGGTACCGTGGACTCGGTGAGATTTTCGGTTGATGGGAAAACCCTGACCTGGAGTTATGCCGCCCCTTTCAGCGCAAGCTACCTTGCCGATAGCAGCGGGATTGTTACCGTTCGTGCCACGGCCTACGACAATTCCGGTGACAGCATCGTTTCGGGTGGTATCAACCTGTATGTATCGGATGAAAACTATTTTGAGGTACTGCATTACACTGAAACCTCCGGTTTTGAGCATGGCACACGCATCGCATCATACGCCCTGTTGCAGCGCCTTGGCCTTCAACATGGTTTTTCGGTAACGGACGACAGCACCGGAAGTAGTTTCAACACCCTGGGAGAACTTCAGAAATATGCGGTGGTGATTTTTAGCAATACCTCAGGCGATCAGATACTGGATGCAACCCAACGGGCCAGTTTTGAAGCCTACCTCAATGGAGGAGGTTCGTTTATAGGAATTCACGCTGCGGGCGACTCCTACCGTCACTCCACTGCCAATGGCTCGGGCACCGGCACATGGGACTGGTATGCCGAAATGCTGGGCGCCAGTGTGCAAAACAGCCCAAACCATACCGCTGCCAACTATTCGGGCACCATTTCAAAGGTTGGCGTACATCCAACAACTACGAACCTGCCCAATCCATGGAATAAAACGGATGAATACTATTATTGGGAAAACGGCTACTACAACACCGACAATAACCCGGTATTACAGGTTGCCGCTACAGGATCTCAAAGTTATGATGCGCAACGCCCGGTTTCGTGGTTTAAATACCTTCCCAATGGCGGCCGCAGTTTCTATACGTCATTGGGCCACTCTGCAGCCTACTTCAACAGTGATCCTGATTTTGAAGATCACATTCGCCAGGCCATCCTGTGGTCGGTTAATAACCCAATTCCGCTGGTGACCGTTACCGCACCCTCGGCCAATGACACCGTGATTGCAGGTGATATGGTAAACATAACAGCCTCTGCCACCGATCCCAATGGTACTGTTGATTCCGTGGAATTTAAAGCAGGTACCCAAACCATTGCCTGGGATTATGCCTCTCCGTGGGCCACAAACTACACCACAACCAACGGAGGCAACCTGAGCATCACAGCTATTGGGTATGACAACGATGGCGGAGCAGGTGTATCAAACCCTGTGAATATTTACGTGAATGATACCACTACCGGGGATACGATAATATTGGCGGGAAATACGATTAACGAAAACTACCCTGCCGGAAGTTATATAGGATCCCTCTCGGGCTCTCCTTCCTTTCAAGTAAATCATGAGGAATATGATGGATGGTTTTTTATGCTGCGCGGAGATAGCCTCCTCTCACGGATGGCGTTCAATTATGATGCATTCATTGGCAGTAACCTATCAAATAGTCATCCCGAGGTTGAAATCGTAAATGCCAGCGGCAAGAAAAAGAAATTTGTAATTACAATTATTCCTGCCAGCGGCAAGTACGACCAGAATGGCTATGCAGATCAGGATATTGTAAACAAATACGAAGCCTTGGGTGACAGCAGTCTGAGTGTTGGGGATTATCTAGTATTTGATTGGACCAACAATGGAGGCCAATATTACGGAGAGCAACCTGTAGTGTCTTATCCAAATCAAATAAAGATAATGAGTGGCTTCTATAAGAGCATATCTCTCGAATTAGATAAGGCTGTTGGGGTAAATACCAAGAAACCTGTGATTATTACTAACTGGCTTGGTCAGGTAGAGTATCGGCAAGGATTTAGTTTGGTAAAGTGTAACACTTGCCGCTTA
>CAZNMG010000163.1:0-2501 GCA_964574075.1 uncultured Owenweeksia sp. | reverse complement strand
TGGGCAACGGCCAGTTTCTGCTGGCTCACCTTCTGGAATCCCATTTCGGCAGCTTGCTCTTCAGCCTCCTTTTTTTGCTGAATATACCAGGGAGCATTGCGAAAAGCAGCGTAAAACTTTCCGTACTGCCCTGTGAAATCCTCATGGTGGAGGTGCAGCCAATCGTAAAGAGGCAGCATATCATCCAATACCTCCTTGTCATACACCATATCGTAGGGGATCTCAGCATAAGTAAGAACGAGGGTCACAGCATCATCCCAGGGCAAATTTCCCTTTGGGGAGTACACCGCGATTTTTGGCGCCTTTTGAAGTTTTACCACCTCCATGTTTACCGCAGGGCTGCTTATTTCCTTTCTGATCTGTAGGGCAGCGGCATCGGAAATCACCTCAAAGGATACGTTCCTTATCTGGCATTCACTTTTAATGGCTTCAGCAAACGGGATAAGAAAACTGCCGCCCCGGTAGTTAAGAAGCCACTCCATTTCAACGTCCTGCTCAAGAGTCCAGTAGGCTATGCCGTAAGCTTTAAGGTGATCTGTCTGGCCTTCCTCATCCATGGGAATGAGCAGGTAAAAGGCTTTGGCCGATACAGAAAAGGCGCAAAGCAAGGCTAGCAAGAATATTTTAAAAAGGGCTGTCGTCCGTATTGTTTTGATCTTCATCTAAAAAACCTCCAGTATTCATTCGAGACTCAAGGACCATGGGTTCATAACCTTCATTCGTCTCAAGGTCAGAAAATTTGGCCAGCGAACCTTGAAATCTCAGTTTCACGTTTTCCAAACCACCGTTACGATGCTTGGCAATAATAAATTCAGCCTGGCCTTCGCAGGGCGATCCATCATCCCATTCCGTCATATCATAATACTCGGGCCTGTAAATGAAAGATACAATATCCGCATCTTGTTCAATCGCACCCGACTCACGAAGGTCAGAAAGCAGCGGCCGTTTGTTTCCTCCGCGGGTTTCAACTGCACGGCTGAGCTGAGACAATGCAATCACCGGAACATTCAATTCCTTGGCAATGCTTTTTAATGAACGTGAAATGGTACTGATTTCTTGCTCTCGGTTACCACTTGATTTTCCCTGGCCTCCTACCGTCATGAGCTGAAGGTAATCAATAATGATCAGGCTTACTCCGTGCTGGGCCACAAGCCTTCTGCATTTCGCACGCAAATCAAAAACACTCAGGGCTGGAGTATCATCAATGTAGAGAGGCGCTTTTTCCAGATTTTTAACCTTTGTTAAAAGCTGCTGCCATTCATGGTCATCGAGATTTCCCTTTCGGAGCTTCTCCGAATTGAGACCTGTTTCACTGGAAATAAGACGGGTAATGAGCTGTACGCTGGACATTTCCAACGAAAAAACGGCCACCGGTTTTTTATGATCAATCGCAATATTGCGGGCCATAGAGAGTACAAAAGCCGTTTTACCCATACCTGGTCGGGCAGCTAAAATTACAAGGTCCGATGGCTGCCATCCGGCTGTAACTCTATCCACTCCGGTAAAACCGGAAGGAACCCCACTTAACCCCTCTTTTTTAGAAATCTCCTCTATTCGCTGAATAGCTTCCTTAATGAGATCGTGAGCAGATTCATAATTCTTTACGATGTTGCCGTGAGCCACTTCAAAGAGTTCCTGTTCCGCTCCATCCAAAAGATCAAACACATCAGTAGTTTCATCAAATGCCTTGGTGATAATACTGCCGGCCACACGTATCATTTCACGTTGAATGTGTTTTTGAACGATGATGCGTGCATGGAATTCACAGTGAGCTGAGGAAGAAACCTTCTGACTCAGTTGAATCAGGTAATACTCGCCCCCGGCAGCCTCCAGTTGGGCTTCTTTACGAAGCTTATTAGCTACAGTGAGAATGTCCACCGGCTGGCTTTCGCCAAAAAGTTCCTTAACGGCACCAAAGACCAACTGATTTTCTTCCTTGTAAAAACTTTCGGGGCTGAGGATGTCAATTACATCATTAATGGCCGAGTTGTCAATTAAAACTGCACCAAGTACCGCTTCCTCAAATTCCACTGCCTGAGGGGGCATCCGGCCTTTTTCGAGCTCAATAACTTTCTTTGATCTACGTTTGTCATTAGCAAAAGGCTGCTTACCTGAATTCTCCATCTACTATATCACTTCAGAGTATTAAAAAAGGAGTCAAATGTATTAACTTGAAAAGGGCATGAGACATTGTAAGCTGAGATTTTATTCACTAATTGCCCTCCTGGCGGTTTTCCTTTTTTCTTGTAAAAAGGAAAACAGGACTTTCCCTACAGTGGAAATACTGGAGCCTGCGGAAGGGGCGGTTTATGAGTACGGGGACACCATCAGTGTTGTGGTAAAAATAGGCGGTAGAGACGGGCCGGTACATGCGGCAGTATTGCAAGGGGCTTCTGTCATGAAATTTGGGCAAAGCAAAATTTATGACCAGGGCGATGAAGTATGGTTTGAGCTTTATTTTGATAACCGGTATTTAAATACGGGAAAGTATGATCTGCGTA
>CAZNMG010000162.1:0-6696 GCA_964574075.1 uncultured Owenweeksia sp. | reverse complement strand
GCGGCAATCCTACTGTAGAAGCAGAAGTTTATACCGACAACGGACATATGGGCCGGGCGGCTGTACCGAGTGGGGCTTCCACTGGAGTGCACGAGGCAGTAGAACTTCGTGATGAGGATAACAGCACCTATATGGGCAAGGGGGTGTTGCGTGCCGTTTCCAATATTAATGAGTCTATTGCCGAGGAGATTGTCGGGATGTATGTAACCGATCAGGTGGCTATTGACCAGATGATGATCAACTTGGATGGCTCACCGAATAAAGAGAATCTTGGTGCCAACGCTATACTGGCGGTTTCATTGGCCGTGGCCAAGGCGGCAGCCAGCAGTAATGGTCAGAGCCTCTTCAACTACATAGGAGGGGTAAATGCGCGCACCTTACCCGTGCCTATGATGAATATTCTGAATGGAGGGGCTCATGCCGATAATGCCATTGATTTTCAGGAATTTATGGTAATGCCATTTGGTGCCCACTCCTTTGCCGAAGGATTGAGGATGGGGACCGAAGTCTTTCACAACCTTAAAAAGGTGCTCAAGGATAAAGGTTACAGTACCAATGTGGGCGATGAAGGAGGTTTTGCGCCAAATATAAAATCCAATGAAGAGGCCATAGAAACCGTGCTTACGGCCATTGAAAAGGCCGGCTATAAACCCGGTGAGGACCTCTGGATCACCATGGATGCCGCAGCCACAGAATTTTACGATGAAAAGAGTGGACTCTATAAGTTTTCAAGTTCCAAGGAAGAGCTTGACTCTGACGACATGGTAGCTTACTGGAAAAATTGGGTGGAGAAGTATCCGATAATTTCCATTGAAGATGGATTGGCAGAAGATGACTGGAAGGGATGGGCCAAACTGACCAAGGTATTGGGTAAAAAAGTCCAGTTAGTGGGAGATGATCTTTTTGTGACCAATGAAGAAAGGCTGGCTCGGGGTATCGAACAAGGCGTGGCCAACTCTGTTTTGGTAAAAGTCAATCAAATTGGTACCTTAACAGAAACTATCAACACCGTACAACTCGCTCATAATAACGGCTATACAAGCGTGATGAGCCATCGTTCAGGTGAAACCGAGGATAGCACCATTGCCGACCTGGCGGTGGCCTTGAACTGCGGACAAATTAAAACCGGCTCGGCCTCACGAAGTGACCGGATTGCCAAATACAACCAGCTTCTGCGCATAGAGGAAACACTGGGCGAGACCGGGCGCTATCCCGGAAAAGAATTTAAATTCATTAAATAAGCAGCCAATTGGAACACAAAATGGAAAGACTAAAAGATCATTTTAGAACGAAAATAGAGCCCAAGCAAAAAGAGGTAAAGGACTTTGTTACCGAATATGGTGACACGGTTTTAGGAGACATAAAGATCAGCCAGCTTTATGGCGGTATGCGGGGCATGCCTGCGTTAATCACGGAAACCTCCAAGCTTGATCCCGCTGAAGGAATACGCTTCCGGGGTTACAGCATTCCGGAACTTCAGGAAAAATTACCAGCCTACCCCGGTGGGAAGGAGCCTTTACCTGAAGGTGTTTTTTATCTCATGCTCTTCAACGAGCTGCCTGATGATGACATCGTGCGAAGAGTGAGCAACAATTGGGTGCGCAGGGCTCAGATTCCGCCTCATGTTTTTAAGGTTATAGATGCATTACCAATGCACACGCACCCCATGACGCAGTTTGTATGTGGTATTATGGCATTGCGCACGGAGTCTGAATTTAAAAGAGCTTACAGGCAGGGCATTAATAAATCCGATTATTGGGAACCTACCTATGAGGATGCCATGAACCTTATTGCGCGTCTTCCCCGGATTGCGGCCTACATCTATCGCAGAATGTACCATAATGGCGATCATATTGAGCCGGACCCCAAACTTGACTGGGCTGGCAACTTTGCCCATATGCTGGGTTTTGATAACGATGAGTTTAAGGAATTACTACGTCTTTACATGACTATTCACTCCGACCACGAGGGAGGAAATGTTTCGGCCCATGCCATTCACCTGGTGGGTTCTGCGCTTTCGGATGTGTACCAGGCTTTTGCTGCCGGAATGAACGGATTGGCTGGCCCGTTGCATGGGTTGGCCAACCAGGAGGTGATCCGCTGGATATTTAATATGCGCGATGAACTGGGCGGTGGCTTGCCCAGCAAAGAGCAAATTGCCAACTATGTGAAGCAAACGCTAAAAGAAGGAAAGGTAATACCCGGTTATGGTCATGCCGTACTGCGCAAAACCGATCCAAGATATACAGCTCAGCGGGAGTTTGCTCAAAAGCACATGCCCCATGATGAGCTTTTCCAAATTGTGAGCCGGGTGTACGAGGTGGTGCCTGATATTCTGCAGGATACAGGAAAGGTGAAGAATCCCTGGCCTAATGTTGATGCCCATTCCGGCCAATTGCTGATGCACTATGGCCTCACGCAGTATGATTTCTATACCGTGCTGTTTGGTGTGAGCCGTGCTCTTGGTACGCTTTCAAGCCTCATATGGGACCGCGCCCTTGGCTTCCCTATTGAAAGACCTGGCAGTACCACAACCGAACTGTTGAAGGAACAGTACGGGAAAAAATAAAACTTAAACTTAAATCTATTTCATTCTAAGCCGCTGCGCATGTGCGTGGTGGCTTTTTTATGCACCATACCTGAAGTAAATGGCAAAGTGATATTAATAATTCTTATATCAGTTATAAGGGAGCTTCATCTTTGTCATTTTTTTTATTTTAGCGCCCTTAACTCGGATAATTAAAAGGAAGTAACCTCTTGGATTCCATGGAAGGAGACACGAACGATAAAAAATTAGAGAGAGCAACTAAGACAGGCATAAGAAGTGTAGGTGATGCGCGGGTAAAAATTGCTGAGCTCGAGGAAAAGGGTATTCCGTTACAACATGCCGAATTTCTGGAAATGCGAGATGAGATTCACAACTTACTCGATCTGTTGTTATTGGAACAAAAAATGGACCTTGAAACGTCTCACCTCGTGCGAAGCAAACTGAGGCGCGCCAATGAACTCTTTAAAGAAATGGAAAAAGACGGCCACTATAAAATAGATGGAGCTAATAAATTGGCGATTGATAAGTCAAATCAGGATAGTAAGCTGCACGTGATACAGTTAATACTCAGTCAGATTTTCCCTAAATTGAAAAATTCTATTTGAGTTGATTAATCTGAGGGAAGTAGATGGTTACAAGATAAATAGGAACCATGGGTAGGCTGTCCCTCTTGAATTAGCCCGTAGGAGATATCTTCTCCTTTATCCCCTAATATAATGGTTCAAAGTGGGAGCTAATCCCAGACATTGGATTCCCGCTTTAAAAAGGTTGTTCCCCTTAAAGCGCTCCTTTATTTCTCTTCCCTTTTACAAGTGAATTTAGTACATTTGCACCCCTTTTTCGAGAGATGTAAAGGCGCGAAAAAGGTTTTGTAAATCAAATGTTTAAATAACTTCCGCAGGTCGATTTCTTAAAGCCCTTACCGAGCGCGGGATACAAATGAGTTCTGCATGTCAGAAGAAAACAAAAAAAAGGCCGAAGACGAAAAAGTTGAAAAACAGGTTGAGGCCACTAATGAAGATACTTCTAACGAAGACACTTCAAAAGAAGAAGCTTCCAATGAGGTAAAGGAGGAAGCGGAGGAAATAGCCGAAGCAGCAAAAACCAAAGCTGAGAAATCAGATGCCGGGAAATTGGGCGAGGATAAGACGGCCAAACAGGTCAAAAACGAAACCCACGAAGCCACATCTGTAGAAACCAAGGCAAAGGAAACTGAAGTTGAGCCCAAGACGGGTGAAGTGAAGGAAAGTGAAGTTCCGGATCAAAGCCTGAATGAGAACAAAGGCGTAACCGAAGTTGATGTTGAAGAAAAAAATGAACCCCAGTCTGCCGATGCCGGTGCTACTGATGTTGTAGCCGAAGTGAAGGAAGAGCAAGCTCCTGAAACTGCATCTGAAGACCAGGAGGTAGAATTTGACTGGGAGGAGTTCGAGTATGGTCTGAAGTCCAAAACGCGAAAAGAGCGTGAGGAACTGACCAAACTTTACGAGGAAACAATCACCACCATTGATGAGCACACCGTTACCGAAGGTAGGGTGATCAATATGACTGACCGCGAAGCCATTGTGGACATCGGGTACAAGTCAGAAGGTGTGATTTCCTTAAATGAATTCCGCTATAATCCGGAACTGAGTGTTGGCGATACTGTGGAGGTATTGGTCGACAAGCAGGAGGATAAGGAAGGTCAGCTGGTGCTTTCTCACCGTAAGGCCCGCGCCATTAAGGCTTGGGATCGTGTGAATGAAGCCCATGACAAGGAAGAAGTTGTAAACGGATACGTGAAGTGCCGCACCAAAGGCGGTATGATCGTGGACGTGTTTGGTATTGAGGCATTCCTGCCCGGTTCACAAATAGATGTGAAGCCCATTCGCGACTACGATGCGTACGTAGATAAAACTATGGAATTCAAGGTAGTGAAGATCAATCACGAGTTTAAAAACGTGGTTGTATCTCACAAAGCCCTTATTGAGGAAGACCTTGAAGAACAGAAGAAAGAGATCATTGGCAAGCTCGAAAAAGGCCAGGTACTCGAAGGTGTGGTGAAAAACATCACTTCTTACGGAGTATTTATTGACCTGGGTGGTGTTGACGGATTGGTACACATTACCGACCTGAGCTGGAGCCGGATCAATCACCCATCAGAAGTGGTGGAGCTCGATCAGAAACTGAACGTTGTAATCCTTGATTTTGATGAGGATAAAACACGTATTCAGTTAGGTCTTAAGCAGCTTGAAGCTCACCCATGGGATAATCTTGACAAGGAACTTTCCGTAGGTGATAAAGTGAAAGGAAAGGTTGTGGTACTGGCTGACTATGGCGCTTTTGTGGAGATCATTCCCGGTGTGGAAGGTCTTATCCACGTAAGTGAAATGAGCTGGAGCACACACCTGCGCAGCGCACAGGATTTTATGAGTGTGGGTGACGAGGTGGAGGCTGTGGTTCTTACCCTTGATAGGGAAGACCGCAAAATGTCTCTCGGCATCAAGCAACTTTCTCCCGATCCATGGACTGATATTACATCAAAATATCCTTCCGGATCACAGCATAAGGGAACGGTACGCAACTTCACCAACTTTGGTGTATTTGTAGAGCTGGAAGAAGGCATCGATGGCCTTATCCACATTTCCGACCTGAGCTGGACAAGGAAGGTTAAGCACCCCAGTGAGTTTACCTCAATAGGTGCTGTACTCGATGTGGTTGTACTCGATATTGATGTGGAAAACCGTAGGTTGAGCCTTGGCCACAAGCAGGTGGAGGACAATCCTTATGACACCTACGAAACCCTTCTTGAGGAAGGTAGTATACTGGAAGGCCGTGTGACTGAAATTGTGGACAAGGGTGCTGAAGTTCGCTTCGAGAACCTCGGAATTGAAGCATTTGTACCTGGCCGCCACATGGAAAAGGAAGATGGCAGCAAGATCGAAAAGGATGAAGTTACAGACTTTAAGATCATTGAGTTCAACAAGGACGCCCGCAGGGTTGTAGCCTCTAAATCAGAGATACACAAAGCCGGACAGGCTGAGCAGGTGGCTAAGGAGAAAAAGCAGACCAAGCAGGCTGTGAAAAAGATCCAGACCAATGTAGAGCGTTCCACACTGGGTGATCTTGACGCCCTGAGTGATCTGAAAAAGCAGATGGAAGAAAACGAAAAGGACGAGAAATAGTCTTTGAGTTTTTATAAACTAAATTGAACCCCGTATGGCTCAGCTGTCCGGGGTTCTCTTATTTTGAAGCCAACTGGGCAATGGATACTTTCGTTTTATTAAACAATGCAGTAATAAGTCTCTAACTATGAAAAGTGTAGCCTTTCTGGCAGCATCTGTATTATTAATACTTACCTGCGCCTTTACCTGCAAAAATTGCCATCATAGCCCTTATGCGGCCAGCTTTACGGCTGTTGCCAATGATAGTACCCTCCTCTTCGATTCAGTAGTAAATGCCTCAGAGGGCGAGACCGTATGGGTAAACCCACGTACTCCCTGGCAAGAGGATTCAATCGATGGTCTTCTGAATATCAATCCCGAGAAGACGGAAACCACCTTCTATTTTTATTCCTCACAAAAGGTGGATACTCTTAACGTAGAGTATGAATTTGTGAGTTTTTACGACAGCAGTTGCGATGCCTATTTGTTTGAGTTGGAGTATGGTGGGGTAGTAAGCTCCAGTTTCAGCGAAATGACATTCAATAATCTAAATGTTGAAATCCTTTTGCACTAAAGCTGTTTTATGGTCAAGTCTTTCGTTTTGATTTCAATCATCCTTCTATTTAGCTCACCTTCATATTATGCACAGAACGTCAATTTGGGTTGGAAGCGACCGATTCATCTTCAGGATCTTTTTTATAAAAATTACGCTTCTGATCCTTTTCAGGTTATTGATCTTTATGTGGAGAAACCTTTGAAGCGGGAGTATTTCTCACTGGGAACAGAGATAACCTTTGCTAACTACCGGCCAAATCTCTCGAAGTCGTATAAAGAATATGTTTCTGAAAAGGATTATTATGATCGTTCAATTTCCATTGGGGTAAACGGGCGTGTGTATACTCCCACATCCTGGATAAGGGGGCTTTTGGAGTTGGGAATTCATGGAAACTATCTATGGTTACGACAGCCCATCGTTATTATCCATGCTTTTGGTGGATATACCGA
>CAZNMG010000161.1:0-2859 GCA_964574075.1 uncultured Owenweeksia sp. | reverse complement strand
CTGGGCGGACCAGGGGCCTCGGGAGTATTGATCTTTAACAGAAAAATTTATCAGCACCAGGTTCCTGATAACCCCGGTGGGGGCACTGTGGACTGGACCAATCCCTGGGGCAAACACAAATACGTGGATGATATTGAGGCCCGTGAAGATGGTGGCACACCAGCATTTCTGCAAACCATAAAAGCTGCCATGTGCATAGGTTTGAAGGAGGAAATGGGAACCGCAAACATCCTGGCCCGCGAACATCACCTTCTAAACCTGATCTGGGAAAAACTGATCCGCATTCCCAATCTGCACATTCTGGCCGACCAGTGTCGTGAAAGACTTCCTATTATTTCATTCTATATCGATGGGCTCCATTACAATTTAGGTGTACGTCTGCTGAACGATCACTTTGGGATTCAGGCGAGGGGTGGTTGTTCCTGTGCCGGCACTTATGGTCATTACTTGTTGCATGTAGATGAAGAACAGTCGCGGAAGATAACTGACCGGATCAATCTTGGAGATTACTCCCTAAAGCCGGGCTGGATCCGCATTTCCCTGCACCCCACTATGACGGATAACGAGGTGTTGTTTATCGCTAATGGCATCTCGGAAGTGGCGAGCAATCATTCATTCTGGAGTCGCGGGTATGTGCTGGACACCTCGTGCACCGGAGTAACTACCCGCGTAGAGAATACTGACCAGGCCCTTAAGGATCAAATGGAAGCGGCTCTTACCCAAAGGTTTGTGAAGTCCACTGGCGCTGCGCTGCGGGTGAAAGTTCCTTAGTTTCAAATTGGAGGAATCTATATTTGGGAGAACGGGGAGTCCCCTTTGCGGTCCTCGCGCCCTCAGCGCCTCCGCGCTGAAGGAATTTAGAATTTATTCAGGATTTCGCATTTCGAGTTTCTGATTTGCTTGCTTATCCCTTCCATTCCCCTTCCTATCTTTGCCTCACCAAAAAAAGAACCCATGTACGGAAAACTCCAGGACCACCTAAAGGACGAACTTGAAAGCATTAAGAAGGAAGGCCTCTACAAAACAGAGCGCATCATTGAAGGTGAACAGGGAGCCGAGATAATGGTGAACGATCGGAAAGTGCTAAACTTTTGCTCCAACAATTACCTGGGCCTTTCTTCACATCCTGAAGTTATTGAAGCCGCCAAAAAAACTTTGGACACCCACGGCTACGGCATGTCATCCGTGCGATTTATTTGTGGTACACAGGATATCCACAAGGAGCTTGAAAGGAAAATAGGGGACTTCCTGGGAATGGAGGATACGATACTGTATGCAGCAGCTTTTGATGCCAATGGAGGAATCTTCGAACCGCTTTTTACCGCTGATGACGCTATCATTTCCGATTCGCTGAATCACGCTTCCATCATTGATGGAGTAAGGCTTTGCAAGGCACAGCGCTTTCGCTATGAAAATAACAACATGGAAGACCTGGAGGCGAAGTTAAAAGAAGCTTCCGGCACCAGCCGGTTTAAGATCATTGTTACCGATGGCGTATTTTCCATGGATGGATATGTGGCGCAGGTAGACAAGATCTGTGACCTGGCTGAAAAGTATGATGCCCTGGTGATGCTGGATGAATCACACGCCACTGGGTTTATCGGTAAAACCGGCCGGGGTACGCACGAGCTGAAGAATGCTATGAATCGCGTGGACATCATTACCGGCACCCTCGGCAAAGCATTGGGTGGGGCCATGGGGGGATTTACCACCGGAAAAAAGGAGATTATTGATATGCTCCGTCAGCGCTCACGGCCGTATCTGTTTTCAAATTCACTGGCCCCGCATATTGTGGGGGCTTCCATCCGGGTGATTGATCTACTGAGCAAATCCACTCATCTGCGCGATAAGCTGATGGAGAATGTGCGCTATTTTAAGGACAAGATCAGCAGTGCGGGTTTTGATATTAAGGATGGTGATTCGGCAATTGTGCCTATCATGCTATACGATGCTGCGCTTTCCCAAAAATTTGCCAATCGTCTTTTGGAGGAAGGAATTTACGTAATCGGCTTCTTTTACCCGGTGGTGCCCAAGGAGCAGGCGCGCATCCGCGTACAACTTAGTGCTGCCCATGAAAAGGAACATCTTGACAAGGCCGTGGAAGCTTTCAACAAGGTAGGGAAGGAGCTGGAGGTTATTTAAAAAAACAGTTTGAGAGGGGAAGCGTCTGTTAATATTTCCCTCACCTTTTATCGAACTCTTATTTTCGGTCGGGGTTAGACAGTTCCTAATAAAAAGGATAAAAGATGTCGCAACAAACCACCGATCACAACACGATTAAAAAATTTGCGGAGGATAATAAGCTAAAGCCGGCAAGAGTGGAAGGCACCGAAGAAAGCGGGGGCCTTATCCGTCTTATGCAGCCTTCCTCGAGCCAAAGTGAAAGCGATAACCTGGAGGAAATTTCGTGGGATGAATGGTTTGACGCTTTTGATCAGAATGAATTAGCGCTGATCTATGATGGCGATGGGAATAAGAGTTTCAACAAACTGGTGAGCCGCAACTAATCAGTTAGCGAAAACTGCTCCCTGAAACTAAAATCAGCCGCCACTTCTATCTCCTCAACTCCATTGTGAAACACCACCTTTTCAAAGAGCTGATCAATGGTTTTATAAAGGCAGAGCTGGTGCTCATTTAAATGATCCCGGTTTTTAGAGAGGGAGCTATGATCCAGGAGTTTTTTGAAGCGTTGGGCATTTTTTCGAAATTGTGCTGAGGTCATGTGTTCGTTGGCGAAATGCAGAACATTCCCTTCCCGCCATATTCCTACATGTTTGTTTTTGATCAGGCTTCGTACATCCTCAACCGGTTTTACGGTACTATCCCAAAAATGGTTCATCAGCAAACCCTCCATTAGCA
>CAZNMG010000160.1:0-3875 GCA_964574075.1 uncultured Owenweeksia sp. | reverse complement strand
GTGGTCAAGTTCGTTTTGTGCCCGTAGCAAAGCCATAGTGGGTCATCGAGGAGCCAAGCCTTGATTTTTTGCTTCGTTTTTCATCAACCGAGGACGAAGGACGAGCTCACGAACACCATTGAAAATTAAAGTAAAGTGAGTAACAAAGGAAAAATGAAGAAAAGTTAATAATGTAACCGCTTGATTATTAGTGTGCGGAGTTTAGTTATATAGTAGACAAAAAAGAGGAAGGAACTATTAACGGCTTTACATTGATTAACAGAAACAGCGAATTAATTATCTCGTAGCCAAAATGAGTAGGAAAAATTTTGACAAAGGGAATAAGTAGCCTTACCCATATATAACTTCTTAAATGGATTCACTTTCCCAAATAGTATTAGGTGCCGGTGTGGCCGAAGCCGTAATGGGCCGAAAAGCCGGAAACCGCGCTCCGCTGTGGGGCGCTATTGCCGGCACCATCCCCGATCTGGATGTTATCCCCGCCCAATGGATGGGCACCGTTGAGGCGCTGGCATTTCACCGGGGCATTTCGCACTCACTACTCTTCGCGCTGGTTTTGGCGCCCATAATGGGATGGCTGGTTTACGGGCTCTACCGGCAGCGGGTCGGCACTTTCCGCGATTGGTCGCTGCTCTTCTTCCTCTCGCTGTTTACCCATTCCCTCCTCGACTGCTTTACCACCTGGGGCGTGCAGCTTTTCTGGCCGCTGGAACATCGCATCGCGTGGAAAACCATCTTTGTGATAGACCCCTTCTATACCCTGCCGTTCCTCGTGTGCTTGGTCTGGTTGATGACCAGACGGAGAGAAAGTGCCTTCCGCAGGAAACTGGCCATAGCAGGACTGGTGATCAGCACGGGGTACCTGGGATTTACAGTTGTCAATAAATTACGGGTAAACGAGGTCTTTGAGAAGGCTTTTGTGGAACAGCAAATCGAAATCATCCGGTACGAAACCCGTCCCACGCCCCTGCAAAATATGCTGTGGACGGTGAATGCCGAAACCGAAGATGCATTTTATATCGGCTTCTACAGCTTTTTGGATGATGACCGGAAGATTGAATTCAGACGCCACGAAAAGAACCAGGATCTGCCCCCGGAGGTAGCCCGTCATCCGAAGGTAAGGAAGCTGAAGACCCTTACCAGGGGGTGGTATAACCTGGAGGTATTGGACAGCAACCGGTGGGCGTTGAATGATTTCCGGTTTGGGCAAACTGGCCGGTACCAATCAGGTGATGGTGATTTTGTTTTCTCCTATGAGATAACACTCTCACCTAAAGGCGAAGTAACTTTGACCGAGCGTAAAACCACCTCCGTAAGGGCCGGCAAGGAGATGTTGGACGGCCTTTGGAGAAGGATATGGGGAGACCGGGATTGACTTTCGCGGCTAATGATCGTGCACCTCTCTCTGCTAATACCTCCTGAAAAACAAAATTTTCAGTACTTTCAACACCTTAGTACACTCTATGGCTTTACTAAGGCCCTTACTCAATTTACCAACCTATGGGAAAAAACCGCTATACGTTCATCTTTTTTTCTTTGGTGGGACTAACAATGGTGTCTTGTAAAAAAGATCCCGTTTCTGAACCTAATGATAGCCCAAAGAGCGAAGTTTATGCGGGTGTTTATGATAGCTCTTTCAGTTATCATGAGTTTATGCCTCCTCATGAAATATCAATAGTCTGGGACAATAAAGGATTATATGGTGCTGGTCATGACACTTTAGATCTTGATAGCAATGGGACACCCGATCTTTTCATAGCTCTGTATACCCTGAATCAGGACAGTCTGCATCTTATCACCGGTATGCCGAATCCCTATCCATCGTGTGTGCTTCATGGCGAAAATGGACTTGAAATCGCCTTGTACAGTGAATCCTATGCCACAGGACTCGGCCAAACAGCTACTGCCATTTTTGCCGACCGTTTGGATTTTAATGAAAGAATAGATGAGATTTCAGACTGGAAGAAGGTTCTTAAAATGTGGAGTGAAAACCCCGGAGGTGCAGGTATGCCACCATTTGGCGACTGGTACAATGCCTCTGCAGAAAGCTACCTTGCATTTAGAATGGACGGCAATAAGTTTGGCTGGATTGAGGTTGACGCCTCTGATGCACAGGATCCGAAATTTATCAGATATGCTTTTCAGAATAGTTTAGTGTTGGGAAAATAACACTTGATTTATAGGGTGTATTGACCAACTTTTTTACATTGTACTCTGATAAGGGCCGGAACTTTCTGATCTATAATCATTAGCTTAATCCCCGTAGCATGAAACCAACTTTACTACTCATACTGTTTTTAACAACATCTAACCTTTTTGCTCAACAAGTAGACGGAGGAAATGGGCATTCCATTATTCTGGATAAAAATGGGAACGTTTATACCATTGGCAGGAATAACTTTGGGCAGCTGGGAGACAGTTCATACACCAATAGAAATGAACCTACCCATGTTTCAACACTTCCTAAGATCAGCAGCATATCACGCGGTTATGACCACTCCTTGGCCATAGATACTTTTGGTTGTTTATGGGCGTGGGGCAGAAACAACTATGGACAATTAGGCACACCCATTCTTGACGACTATAACACTCCTAAGAAGCTGGCTGGTCACAATGATTTTAAGGCAGTGGAAGGCGGGCACTGGCATACGGTTGCTTTAAAGAATGATGGAACAGTATGGACATGGGGCCATAATTTTTATGGAGAACTTGGGAACGGCACCAGAGAACACAGCCAATATCCTGTTCAGGTAGTTCACGCTAACGGGAAGATATTGACTAACATAATCGAAATTGCAAGTGTGGGCTACCACACTTTAGCCCTGGACAGAGAAGGTAATGTTTACTCATGGGGAGGAAATACTTACGGCTCGTTGGGTCACCTTGAAAACGCTTTGCAACCTTATGCGGGTAAAATCGAATCTCTATCCCATATTAAATCCATTGCTGTTGGATGGCACCATTCAGTGGCATTAAACAAGTCCGGAGAAGTATTCATCTGGGGCTCCGACCCTTCTACCCAAAACAAGGAGGCTACGGGATTCTATTTCAAAAAGATTCAAAAACTGGAGAATCTCCCTGAAATCAAAAAAATTGCATGTGGGAGCTGGCATACTCTCGCTATTGATGTTAACGGTGAGGTATGGGGATGGGGCAGGAATCATTATGGAATGTTGGGAACTGGCGATACCCTGAGCACTTCCAAACCCATAAAACTAGACTTACCCGGTGACATTTGTGAAATAGGTGGCGGCTGTTTTCAATCCCTGGCTATTGATTCGATGGGCAATGTTTTTACTATGGGAGATAATCCAAGTGGTCAACAAGGTCAGGGAGATTTTAAAAGGCTCTTAACCCCTAAAAAGATAGCCTCAACCGGGCAAATCCCCCCGGTTATTGTCAAGGCAGAGACTTCGGGAAGAATTGACTACTCCTATTGGATCCTGAAGGCAACCAAGTACTTTATTTTATTTTTTAGCTTGGCACTGAACATTTATTTAATCCGGAAACTGAGGCGAGGAAGATATAGGCGGTAGTAGATTAAACCAGTCTTTGCTGCGGAGAGAGGCCTCGTAAAGTCTCCGTTGCCTCTCAACAGGCCAGTAATTACACTTCTATTAAAGCCCAGGTGACCTAAAGCAATTTACGTGCAATTAGAAAGATTTAAAGTATTCAAAATTAACTGGTGCAACAACAGATAAAAGTATGATGGCTTCAATCTCGATCGCGTGAGGGTCCTGCAGCATTCGCAGATGGACTGAGAAACATTCACGACTTTGCTCCTGGGCTCCAGTAGATTCTAAGGTTGCACGGTACATGGAAGGTACCCTGTATTTATTTCAACCTTCACTGCAATGTGAAAAAATCAGACACAT
>CAZNMG010000159.1:0-6062 GCA_964574075.1 uncultured Owenweeksia sp. | reverse complement strand
ATATTATTTTGCCTTGCCGTTAGGGGTACCTGTGCCGGCAGCCTGTTGTTTTACCTTGAGAGGAAATTGGCAGCGGGCACATTTGACACCAGTTCCGTACTCTGATGTACCACAATTTTTGCAGACGTTTACAGGCTGCTCCACGTTGTTTTTGTTCCTCATCGTGTTTTGCCACTCCCGGGTAAGTTCGGGATCGTAGTCCACGAGCTGATCCCTCATTTTGCAGCGGGCACATGCCGTTGCATTGTCTTCGTTTATGGTCCTGCAGTTTCTGCAAAGTTTCATCTCGTAGGAATTGTGAATTAGTACTAGTTAGGATCTGGTTTGGTTCAAAAGACCAAGGGCCAGGCAAAATCAATATTTAACCCCGGCCTTGATATCGAATGTGTGCACGTAGGCCAGGTTAACCCCGAACTGACTGTTCTTTATAGTGCCGCTCACATTTCTAAAAGTGGGGTTGCCATTTGCATCTACCCCAGCTGGCACCACATAATTTTCGTTCACCATATCCGATCCGCTTTCTATCAGCACGCTTAGTTTTATGCTACCTTGCTTGTTGATCTGATAGGACACATAGGGAAGGACTACCAAACTCATATGACTCTTTTTGTAAAGGGTGCCTGTGCTGGTACCGAATGACTCGCTCTCTTCCTCAGTAGGGAAGTTGGTATTTTCCAGATCGTACTCAATCGTCTCCTTATATTTACCAAGACCCATGTTGAATTGCGGACCGATCGCCAGACCTATTTTTAAAGTTTTACCGAATTGCCCCCTCGCCAGAATAGGAATAGATAACCAGTTTTGCTCGCTTGTGAGAGTGATTATTCCTACATCAGCCCCTAGTGATCCATCGGGATTCATATAGAAAAAAGGATTGTTGGGATCCCTTGTTTCTACAGTAGCCTTTCCACCTTTCTGGTTAAACTTCGCACCGGTAAGAAGAGCCCAGTTACCTGAGAACTGAATACCAAAAGTAAGCCCACCGTGATAGGTAAAAATGCTCGAGTAGTTAACATCCTGGGATTGAAAATCGCTGTTTAAATCCAAATCACCGGTTGCTTTTAGTTTGGAGGACTGAATCCCAATTTCCGGACTGAGAATAATAGAGGTTTGGGCATTTAAACTGCCGGTTAAAACTGTCAATAATGCAAAAATTGAAATAATTTCCTTCTTTTTCATCGTAATTGGTTTTTTGAAAAATTTGATTTTTTTACTCAGCGCATTATTTGCGCTTCAGAATAATACGTGCCGGTGTGGTTCAAAAAGTGTCAGGGAGATCCAATCTTTTTTCAATTACAGCCCGAAGTAGGCTGCGTTAAAAAGAGCTCAACTCATTGATAAACAATGCGTGATAAAGAAATGTCAGGATGTTTTCCCCGGTTGAAGTTTTTGAGCAGGTCAAGGCATTAACATCATAGAAGATGGGGCACGGCTGCGCCAGGAATATTCGGGGTAGGATGGTTTTTCTTAACTAAAGTCAACGAGAGGATAAAGGGACATTAGGGGCAGGATGGAAAGTCCGTAGCTTTGATTAACCTGGGGAATTATTTAATCTGAACCCCGTCCAATTTAGCTGAAGATAGAAATTCCTGAAGTTCCTGTTGTACGGATTCCTTCTGGAATTGCCTTTCACACTTATCTGCATAGTCTTTGGCTGCCCGACAATTCAGGCCGGTTAATGCGCATTTTTTTAGTAATGCTTTAGCGAGGCCCAGATTTGCCTCGTAGTTATAGGGATCTTGTTCCACGGCTTTTTCAAATTGAAACAGAGCGTTGTGAAAATTGCTTTTCGCTAACCATTGATAACCATCTCTTATGTAGAACCTGAATTTTTCATTCGCTCTTTGAAGTTCTTCCAGTCGCTCTTGTTGGGCAAGAGGTTTATCGATAAGAATAGGACTGAAAAATAGGTGTATGAAAGAATACAGTAATAGGAGGGTCAATACACCTCCGGTTGAAAACATGATTATATTGTTGCGCCTTCGCTCTGCAATAAAGTTGCGCTTAATTCTTTCCTTTTCTTTCTGAAGCCGAACAGGGTCTATGTCCTTTTCCTTAAATGGACGTCTACCTACAGTTTGTTTATCGAGTTGCTGTTTTAGACGCCTGTAGCCCGTACTTTTTTTAAGTAAGGAATTATTGTACTTAAGGCTTTGAATCATGTGAGCAAGAGCACCGGCACCGATCATCATCTTGATTAGATTTTTCGCAGGAGTGTAAGATATTAAGGATTTCTAATATAGCTCCAGGTGCTTTTAGCGGATACTGGTTATTGGATTTGACCGGTGTGCCAAAAGCTTGATTGAAATCGCCTCAGTAAATAGATTTTACATTCCAGGGCCGTTTGCTATAAAACCAGAAAGTTCTGTCCTCCTTATAATCAATCAAATTATAGAGTGTGATGGAAATGGCGGAGTCCGGTCAATAGGATGAAAGGACGAAGCCAGAAGCAAGGCTGTAATCCTCAGTCTTTCTTCCCTCCCTGCTTCTTCTTGTCCTTCTTATGTTTCATGACCTCAGCTTCGATGTGAAAGATTACATCTTCGGCTATGTTCTTTATGTGGTCGCCCACGCGTTCGAGCTTGCGTATGGTAGAGAACAAATAGAGGAGGGAGCGGGTGTGGGCTTTATCTTCCTTTACGAGCTTTGTTATTACCCGGGAAGCATTGTGGTTAATGGTATTGAGTTTCACGTCCTTCTTGTACACCTTACGCGCCAGGCGGGTATCGCCCTTTTCATAGGCGGTTTGAATATCGGCCAGCATGGAGATGGTTATATCAAACATTTCGGGGGTTTTGGTGGCTTCAAGGGCCTCCCTTACGATGGATTTATCCAGATTGGCGATATATGCGGCTATGCCGTCTGCATTATCCCCTATGCGCTCCAGATCGGAATTGATTTTCAGAACAGATATGACAAATCGCAGGTCGGTGGCAACGGGATGGAAAAGAGCTAAAATATTTTCACAATGACTGTCAATGCTTAATTCCATGGCATTAATGCGTTTTTCATTGTGAATGACCTCCTGGGCCAGGTCTGTATCGAATGCGAGGAAGGCTTGCTTCGATTTTTCCAGCTGCACCTGCGCCAGTTCCATCATTTCCACAACCGCTTTTCTGAGCTTGGCAAGTTCTAATTCGAGCTGTGTCATATTAATGTTCATTAGTTCGCAAGATATTGATATCTAACCGAATCGTCCACTGATGTAGTTCTCTGTACGCTCATATTTGGGGTTGGTAAAAATTTGTCTGGTAGCCCCATGCTCAATGAGTTCGCCCATATAGAAGAATGCAGTATTATCACTGATACGCCCGGCCTGTTGCATATTGTGGGTCACAATAACAATGGTGTATTTCTCTTTCAGTTGAATGATGAGCTCCTCTATTTTGGCTGTAGAAATGGGATCCAGGGCAGAAGTGGGCTCATCCATGAGGATGACGGAAGGCTTTACGGCCAGTGTACGGGCAATACAGATACGCTGCTGCTGGCCTCCCGAAAGGGCTAACGCAGATTTTTTCAGATCATCTTTTACCTCCTTCCACAGGTCAGCCTGTTGAAGGGCGGTTTCCACTCTCTCATCTATGAAATTTTTGTCCCTGATCCCCTGTATTCTCAAACCATAGGCTACATTTTCAAAAATGCTCTTGGGAAAGGGATTCGGTTTCTGGAACACCATACCGATGTCTTTGCGCAGTTGTTCCACATTTACCTTCTTGCCGTAAATTTTCTTTCCGTCAAAACGCATCTTGCCCTGCATGCTGAATTCATCAATATAATCATTCATGCGGTTGAAAAGGCGCAGGAAAGTCGATTTGCCGCAACCCGAAGGACCTATCAGCGCTGTTATGGTGTTGGGCATTACATCTATGCTCACATCCTTTATGGCCTGGAATTGCCCGTAGAAAACGTCCACATTGCTGGCTTCCAGTTTCGGGGCCGCGATATCGTGATTGGTGATTTCCTCTTTACGTTTTGCAGATCCCATTGTTGCTATCATGTTGTTAGTACGCACATTACGATTGTAGGCGATATCCATTACCACCTGATCTTTTTCTGCCATTTATTCCGGAAATACATAGCTATCCCATTCATCACAAAGGTGATAATAAGAAGCACAATGATGGCAGCCGCGGCATTTACGATGAAGCCGTGTTGTGGGCGGCTTATCCAGTTGAATATCTGTATGGGGAGAACCGAGAATTCGTCCATCGGTGTTTGCGGGGCAAAGGGCACATAAGCCAGCGCTCCAATTACAATCAGTGGTGCGGTTTCACCTACCGCACGTGACAGGGCGAGTATTACCCCTGTCAATATTCCGCCAAAGGAAGCCGGAAGTGTTTGATTCCAGATCGTTTGCCATTTGGTGGCCCCCATCGCAAAGGAAGCTTCCTTTATGGAGTGCGGAACAGCTTTTATGGATTCGCGGGTAGCCACAATAATTATAGGAAGGATGAGCAGGGAGAGCGTTAAACTACCGGCCAGCACGCTGGGCCCGAGATTCAGTATTCGCACAAAAATTTCCAGGCCCAGCAACCCATAAATAATGGAAGGGACCCCTGCAAGGTTGGAGATGTTTATTTCCAGGAGGTTGGCCAATCTGGTTTTCCGGCCGTATTCCTCCAGGTAGATGCCTGCCGCCACTCCCAGTGGAAAGGCGATGACCGCAGTAAGCATGAGTATCCACACACTGCCCATCATGGCTGTAAATATACCCGCCTCCCCGGGATTGCGGGAGGGCAGTGAAGTAATAAAACTCCAGTCGATCCGCGAAAATCCGTCAAGAAGAATATTGCCTATGAATAGCGCCAACAGTACCAGGCCCACCAGGGTACATCCGATACCCCAGAATTTAAAGATCTTGTCCTTGATCCTGTTTTTCCGAATACTATTCATACTTCTGCCGATATTTTTTCCGTATCCAAAAGCTGAGGTTGTTGAGCATGAAAGTAAAGATGAACAGGGTTATCCCTGCCGCAAATATCGTCCGGTATTCCAGTGTGCCATGCTGCACATCTCCCAGACTTACCTGCACTATATAAGCGGTAATGGTCTCAATGGGTACCGTAGGATCAAAAGTCAGGCGGGGCTGTTGTCCCGCAGCAATGGCTACTATCATGGTTTCGCCTACTGCGCGTGAAATAGCCAGTATCACCGAAACTATGATTCCTGAGGATGCTGCCGGGAAGGTCACCCGAAAAGCGGTTTGCAGCCGGGTGGAGCCCATGCCGTAAGATGCTTCACGCAATGATTTAGGAACGGCATAAAGGGCGTCCTCACTCAATGAGGATATAAACGGAATGATCATGATCCCCATGACTATTCCAGCGGAAAGGGCATTAAAACCTGACAGTCCGGGATATATACCCTGGAGAAAGGGGGTGACTACCATGAGGGCAAAAAATCCGTAAACCACGGTAGGTACAGCGGCCAGCAGCTCGAGCAGAGGTTTTACAGCGTTTCGGAAACGCTGGGGAGCGTACTCACTCAAATAGATGGCTATGCTCAAGCCTACGGGCAGCGCCACAATTATGGCTATCAGGGTGGTGAGCATCGTGCCCGACAACAGGGGCAAAATGCCAAAGTGCTTTTGAGTAAAAAGCGGGGTCCATTGGGTGTCGGTAAGAAAATCTATCGGGGATACCTCAGAAAAGAAGTTGAAGGCCTCAATGGAAAGCACGAGAATGATACCCACTGTAGTAAGTATAGTTATCCCAGCACTGAGCATGAGCGCCCTTTCAATGATGTATTCCTTGGTTTTCATCAAATTCAGAAAACTGGGGCGGACCCCCGGCTACACCCCGGGATACCGCGATTTAACTGTAAGACTGAGGGGGGAAGTTTAACGTTTGGAAACGAAGTCACTGAATTCATTTTGCTCCTCTTCGTATTTTTCCTTAGGCAGCGGAATATAACCCACCTCTTTGGATAGGTCAGCGGCATTTTTCATGTAAAAGTTTACAAAGGCAACCACTTCGGGGCGTTCTACTGCTTTGCTGTTTACATATATGAAAAAGGGCCGTGAAAGCGGGGCATAGGTCCCCTCCTTTACCGTTTCTAATGAG
>CAZNMG010000158.1:0-5375 GCA_964574075.1 uncultured Owenweeksia sp. | reverse complement strand
AATCGCTACCCAAAAACAAATGGAATCATGAAGATAGAAGCCGCCACCGATGCAATTGCCCAACAAACTTATACGTACGAAGAGGCCCTGGAGGCCGCTACGCGATACTTCAACAATGATGAACTGGCGGCCGGGGTTTGGCTGAATAAATACGCGCTGAAAGATTCCTACGGAAAAATATATGAGCGCACGCCTTCCGATATGCATCGGAGAATGGCCGCAGAAATCGCACGCGTGGAAAAGCGCTATCCAAATCCTTTGGCTGAAGAAGAGATTTTTGAAGTTTTGGACCGGTTTAAATATATAGTACCCCAGGGTGGACCTATGACCGGTATTGGTAACAGTTTTCAAACGGCCTCCTTATCCAATTGCTTTGTGATAGGAAATGAAGGAAGCAGTGACTCCTATGGAGCGGTAATGAAGATTGATGAAGAGCAGGTGCAACTGATGAAGCGCAGGGGGGGCGTAGGACATGATCTTTCCCATATCCGGCCTAAGGGGTCGCCTGTAAAAAACAGCGCCCTTACATCTACAGGCGTTGTTCCTTTTATGGAAAGGTACAGCAACTCCACCCGTGAAGTGGCGCAGGATGGAAGGAGAGGGGCCCTCATGCTGAGCATCTCCATTGACCATCCTGATTCTGAAGCTTTTATTGATGCCAAACTGAATGGTACCAAAGTTACAGGCGCCAATGTTTCCGTTCGTATTACTGATGCATTTATGCAGGCGGCTATGAATGGTGAAAAGTATATTCAGAAATTTCCTGTTAATGCCGCAGATCCTTTGGTGACAAGGGAGGTAGATGCTGCTGCTCTTTGGGACAAAATCGTTCACAACGCCTGGACATCTGCCGAACCGGGGATTTTATTCTGGGATACTATAATCCGCGAATCTGTACCTGATTCGTACAAGGGGCTCGGTTTTGAAACTGTTTCGACCAATCCATGTGGTGAGATCCCGCTTTGCCCTTATGACTCCTGCCGTTTGCTGGCCATCAACCTTCTGAATTATGTGGACAATCCATTCAGCGAAAGCGCCACTTTTAATTTCATAAAATTTAAGGAGCATACAAAGCTAGCGCAGCGTATTGCCGATGATATTATTGATCTCGAGCTCGAAAAGATTGATGCCATCCTCAATAAGCTGGATGCAGACCCGGAGAGTGATGAGATAAAAGCCACAGAGCGCAGCCTTTGGCTTAAGATACGGGAGAAATGCATCCAGGGCCGCAGAACGGGCATTGGCATTACGGCAGAGGGTGATATGCTGGCTGCGCTCGGTATCCGCTATGGGTCCGATGAATCCATTGAATTTTCGGAGCAGGTACACAAAACGCTGGCTGTGGAAGCTTATCGCAGTTCCATGGAAATGGCTCGAGAGCGGGGAAGCTTCGGAATATTTGACTGGGAACTGGAGAAGAATAACCCCTTCCTGGCCCGCCTTGGAGAGGTGGATCCCAAACTCCTGCAAGACATTAAAAAATACGGACGCAGAAACATTGCCCTACTTACCATTGCGCCTACAGGCACTACCAGCCTGATGACACAAACCACCTCAGGCATAGAGCCGGTTTTTATGATCTCCTACAAACGCAGAAAAAAGATCAATCCCAATGATAAAAATACCCGCACTGACTTTGTAGACGACATGGGTGATCACTGGCAGGAGTTTTTTGTGTTTCACCACCAGTTCACCAATTGGCTAAAACTCAATGACTATGACATAGAGAAGGTGGAGCAGATGGAGGAGGAACAACTGAATGAGATCATTCAAAAATCTCCCTATGCCGGTTCTACGGCCCGCGATGTGGATTGGGTGAGCAAGGTACACCTGCAGGGAAGGGTGCAGAAGTGGGTGGATCATTCCATTAGTGTAACGGTAAATGTACCTGAAGAAATCACCGCAGATAAGGTAAATGAGATTTACCGTACCGGCTGGGAAAGTGGCTGCAAAGGCATTACCATCTACAGGGAAGGGAGCCGCTCGGGTGTATTAGTGTCTGATGATAGTAGGAAAACTAAAATTGTTCAGGAGTTTATTGCGGACCGGAAGGCCCCGGAGCGGCCACAGGTTTTGGAAGCTGATGTGGTACGTTTCAACAACAATGAGGAGCGCTGGATTGCGGTAATTGGAGTTTTAAATGACCGGCCTTATGAAATATTCACGGGAAGGGCAGAGGATTCATTTCACCTGCCACACTGGTGCAAGAAGGGGTATGTGCTCAAAACCAAGGATCAGCAGGATAACAGCCGGTATGATTTCCAATACAAGGACAAGGACGATTACCGCATCACCATTGAAGGACTTTCCCGCTCCTTTAATCCCGAATTCTGGAATTATGCCAAGCTTATAAGCGGGGTACTTCGCCATGGAATGCCCCTGCTGGATGTAGTGCATGTGATCGACAACCTTCACCTCAGTGATGATTCATTGAATACCTGGAAGAATGGTGTGATACGGGCGCTCAAAAAATATATCCCCGATGGAACCAGGGCCCTGGAAAGTTTGTGCGGGAGCTGTGGCGAGGATGCCGTGGTGTACGAAGAGGGTTGCCTTATCTGCAAAAGCTGCGGCAGCAGTAAGTGTGGGTAGAGAGGATTGTAAAGTTTTAAGAAAAAACTTCAAATAAAAAAGCCGGCTGTTCCAATGGAAATGCCGGCTTTTTACCGTTTAAACGATTTAGTTAATCCTTTATAAAACTTTGGAAGTTGCTACCGGCCTTCAGCCAGTAGAAGCCGGGAGCCAGCAAATCGACCGAAATTACCGGTTGAGGGGAAACTTCCATGGTCAGCATTAATTGCCCACTGCTGTTATACACCGATACACTCTCAGGGACATTTCTTGCAAAAGCGAGGTGCAGAACCTCTCGGGCGGGATTGGGGTACATTTCAAACTGCACAATTTCGGATTCGGTGAGCCCTGCCGAAAACTCCATGCTGTAAAGAGTCTGAAAGTTATTAAGGGCAAAAACCTTCCCTTGGTGTGCCAGGAATTTTTTAATGATGCCGGTCCCGAACTGATCATTTTTAAGGCCGGTTGTATCGTGGTTAAAGGTGGCACCGCGGTCGCTGCTGGAAATGATATTCAATGGGGTGTTGCTTTTGTTGTTAATAAGTGACAGAAACACATTTCTCCCGATTACCTTAAGATTTCCTGGCCGTTGAGGCTGTCCCAGCCAGTTTTTCCCTATGAGGTGGTTTACCGGCAGCGTATCCCAGGTAGTGCCGAAGTCATCACTATAAAAAAGAGAGTATTTCTGCTGAATGGTCGCGTCTGTTCCGAGATAGATCCGGCCGCCCTCCATATCAAACCCCTTGGGTACAAAGAAAGAAGGTAAATCCGTTTTGCCCAAAGCTGTCCAGGTAGTGGCATTGTCGGTAGAGAAGTAAACGGTGTTGCTCCCTACAGCCAGCACAGTATCATTGCTGGAGGTATAGGCTATCGGATCTATGGGGTCAAGAGCAGAAATTTTTGTCCAGGAAGCATCCGTAACAGCTTTGCGCATATAGCCATCCGCACCTCCCCAACTTGCGAGAAGCTGAGTGCCATTGTTGTAGCTGATAAAAGCATAGATATCCCTTTTGAGGGAAGTGTTGAAAAACTGGTTGGGTACGCCCACGGTATCCGTATGCCAGCTAACCCCTTCATCGGTGGTGTACCACAAATTACCCTCGGCATTACCTTGATTGTAGGTGCCCACATAAAGGCGGTTCCCGGCCGAAACCATGTAATGGATGCTTCCCGGAATGGTATCGGTACTGATGTCGGTAAAAGTGAGGCCACCATCGGTGCTTACTGATAAGCGATCCTGAGCGCTTTCCACAAACAGCTTTCCGTTGTGTTCTACCATGGAGCCGTTGCCCTGCTGGGCATTTGGGCTAAGGTCGTGGGCAGTCCAGCCCTGGGCATAAGAACTTAGGGCAAAAGCCAGGCCCACCAGAAGAGTATAGGTTCTTTTCATGATTCTGATTTTAAAGTTTGAGCCAAAGAAAGGGGGTGCAGCGAAGCGAAGCTATAAGTAATATGGCGTATTTTTCTTCCAACGGTTATCCAAATGGGGGCTTCAAAAGCCGGAGAATAAGCTACAATAGGGGCAGGTGAAATCCACTTCAGGAGTGGTGAAAAGGCGCAAGGCCGGTAACGTGAGAGGACGTTCGAAGCATATAAAAATGAGATAGATCAGTTTCTCCGGCCTGATTTAGTTACCGGTTTTCAGGGATTTCAAAGGGGCCTGCCGAAGATGGTCGTTTGAAAGCAGACCATCCCATTAAAATCCACACCAGAATGAATCCACAGTAAAGTCCGAATGTAAGCTGCGGCCAAAAATAAAATCCGCTAACATGGTACAGGAAGGGAGCCACAAGGGCCGTTTCTGTAAGAAAAAAGAACACCAAGTAAAAACCCATGAGAGGCGTAAACCAGCGGATTGTGTTTCTGAGATTCGCCCAGATAAAGGGCGTGAAAATCCCCAGGAAAATGAAGTGCAGGTAAGCGATAAAGTAAAAGCGGTTGTACACCACCATATCCGCTATAGCGGGAAAAGACCCGAAAATCTGCAGAAGCCATTTGATCGCCAACAGGCCCAACACCAGGAGTTCTGTATTTATGAGCTTCTTCCTGTCAATTACCTTTAAAAATAAAATGCCTGCCCACAACTGGAATACCGAGCCCACACCCCCTGCTATATTTATCCAGATGGAATCAAATGAGTAGTCGAGAGTGTGAAACCATGTAAGGGCCACCCCGGCCGTCATTAGTATAAAGAAGGTTTTTTTCCTCCACTGCACATTGGCTTTTTTCCATTTCTCAAGCATAAACGCCAGCATAAAAAACAGGAAGGCGCCATTGTACTGAAAGTGGAGGTAAAAGAAGATGGCCTGATTGTACCAGGGAGAACTTTGCATTTCGTTGGCCATCATCGGCCCCAAAGCATAAGGACCTATGGTGGAAATAAAAAAGAAGACCACTCCTGTTCTTACCAGTTTTCCCGGCAGTCCCCTGTTTCGCGAAAGTTTCCATATCCCGATTAGTAAAATATAACTCAGCCAAAGATGCAGCGTGGAGAATGTAATGGAAACAGCCGCATATCCCTGGAAGGGGAATGAAAACAGCATACCGGCCACACATACACACATGCCGAGAAACAACCACATGTGGCGCTTCGGCATTTCCAGGTTCCATGGTCTGTAAATGAAAAGGAGCAGGGCGTTGAACAGCCATCCCAGCAACATCAGGTGCGAATGGGCGTGCAGCACATTTTTGAAATTAAAGCCTAAGGGCGCAACGAAATAATACCTCAGCGTAAGGCCAATTAGTCCCGCTATTACCCCAAAGCCAATGGTAATCCTCCAGATTAAGGCATTGGTAACAGCAGT
>CAZNMG010000157.1:0-4053 GCA_964574075.1 uncultured Owenweeksia sp. | reverse complement strand
CTGAGTATTTACTCGGTGATGTGGAGTGAGCACTGTTCGTACAAGAACTCCATTGTATGGCTCAAAACACTACCAAAAGACGGCCCTCATATGCTGGTAAAAGCCGGTGAGGAAAATGCCGGCCTGGTGGACATTGGTGATGGCCTCGCCTGTGCCTTTAAAATTGAATCGCACAATCACCCTTCGGCCCTTGAACCTTACCAGGGCGCAGCTACAGGAGTTGGTGGCATCAACAGAGATATTTTCACAATGGGGGCACGCCCGGTGGCCCAGCTGAATTCGCTCCGTTTTGGTGAGCTAAAGACCGACCGTACAAAATGGCTGCTAAAAGGTGTGGTTAAAGGTATTGGTGATTACGGCAATGCCTTTGGGATACCCACCGTGGGTGGTGAAGTTTACTTCGACAAATGCTATGAGCAAAATCCTCTGGTAAATGCCTTCTCGGCCGGTATTCTCAACGTAAAGGAAGGCACCATGATCAGTGCCAAATCCAAAGGCCCCGGTAATCCCGTATTTATTATTGGCTCGCGTACGGGAAAGGACGGTATTGCAGGAGCGGCCTTTGCCTCCAAAGACCTTACTGAAGCCTCCTCAGAGGATATTCCCTCCGTACAAGTGGGTGATCCGTTTCAGGAAAAGCTTTTGTTGGAAGCCACTCTGGAACTGGCGCGCACCGGTGCCGTGGTTGGTATGCAGGATATGGGCGCAGCCGGCATCACTTGCTCCACCTCTGAGATGAGTGCCGCAGGTGGCGTGGGAATGCGTATAGATCTCGACAAGGTGCCCACCCGCCAGGAGGATATGCAACCCTGGGAAATACTCCTTTCGGAAAGCCAGGAGCGTATGCTGGCCGTGGTTGAAAAAGGCCGTGAAGATGAGGTGAAAGCCATTTTTGACAAATGGGACCTTCCCTGCGAGCAGATCGGTGAGGTGATCGATCAGGATCTTCTGCAATATTACTGGAACGGAGAGCTCGTTGCCGAGACACCCGCTCATCCATTGGTTTTGGGTGGTGGCGCTCCGGTTTATTACCGCGAGCATCGCGAACCGGCCTACTACCAGGAGTACAAAAAATTTGATATCAATGAAGTGGCGGTACCGGATGACCTGCAGGAAGCCGGACGAAAACTTATCGCTCATCCCAACATAGCTTCTAAACGGTTTATCTACAACCAGTACGACAGCATGGTGGGCACCGTGAATATGAGTACCAACGGCCCTACTGATGCTTCCATTGTAAACCTTAAGGATTCCAATAAAGCACTGGCCATGACCGTGGATTGCAACTCCCGCTACGTACATGCGGATCCTGAAGTGGGTACCATGATAGCTGTATCGGAAGCTGCACGCAACATTGTGGTGAGTGGCGGCATACCGAGTGCCATCACCAACTGCCTCAACTTTGGTAATCCTTACAATCCGGAGGTGTATTGGCAATTTGTACATGCCATAAAAGGCATGGGAAGGGCTTGCGAACGCTTTGGCACACCGGTAACCGGTGGCAACGTAAGCTTCTACAACCAAACCGTGATGAAGGATAGAACCGAACCTGTATTCCCCACGCCCACTATCGGGATGATAGGTATTGTGGAGGATAAAAAACACGTCACCACCATTCCCTTCAAGAAAAAGGGAGACCTTATCTATATGATCGGTGAAAACCGAAATGATATTTCCTCATCGCAGTACCTGGTAAACATCCATGGCATTGAAGCCTCACCTGTACCCTTCTTCAGCCTTGAGGAAGAGTATTCACTGCAGGAGCAAATAAAAATGATTATCAGGAATGGACTGATCGAATCGGCCCACGATGTATCGGAAGGCGGACTTTTTGTAGCACTTATGGAGAAAGCCATGAGCAGCGGATTGGGATTTGATGTCACTACCGATGCCGCTATCCGCAGGGATGCCTACCTTTTTGGCGAAAGCCAAAGCCGGGTAATTGTTTCGGTTGATCAGCAGGCCGAGGATGAATTCATAGACCTGATGATGCTGAATGGGGTGGAATTCGACCTTATGGGCCATGTTACCAAAGGCAGCATCCGCATTGATGATAATGATTGGGGCAATGTGGAGGAATACCGGGAGCTTTACGATACCGCTATAGAAAAGCTGCTTGGCTGATCACAGGATCAAATCGGTAGGGTCAGGAAAAATATTTCGCCACACACGCAAATTGCACTGTGTAAAGGAGTTAGAATTTAAAACATTCCAAACCCCAAATCATATTCTATATTTGCAACCCTCTATGAAGTTAGTTCTATTAATTATAGCGTATCTACTTGGTTCAATACCTACTTCGGTATGGCTGGGGCGGATATTTTTCAATACCGATGTCCGCGAATACGGCAGTGGTAATGCCGGGGCCACCAACACCATGCGTGTTTTAGGCACCGCTCCAGGCCTGGCCGTACTCATCCTGGACGCCCTTAAGGGGTTTGCCGCGGTAAACCTGGTGTTTTTAATGGGTCGCTTTTCGAGCGATATAGAAATGATGGTGATACTGGGGGTTTGCGCAGTAATCGGGCATATTTTCCCGGTGTTTGCCAACTTCCGTGGCGGCAAGGGCATTGCCACCCTGTTGGGAATGATCATCGCAATACATGCCGGTGCCGCCTTAATGGCGATAGCCACCTTTTTGGTTTTTTTCCTCTCCTTTCGCATTGTAAGCCTTAGCTCCATGCTGGCGGCCCTCTCCTTCCCCTGCTGGCTCATTTTCCGCTATCATGAACATTCCAAGGTTTTAGTTATTTTTAGCTTTGCACTTGTCTTTCTGGTGATGATAACCCATCAGAAAAACCTGGAGCGCCTGTTGAATGGAGAAGAAAGGAAAATAAAGATCAGGAGAAATGGTGACAGGATCTGAAAAAACGGAAACATTACAGCAACCAAAGACAGCCATCCAAACGGAGCGGCTGCACGAAATTATTTTGTTTAACGACAGTGTAAACACCTTTGACTGGGTGATAGAAAGCCTGGTGGAGGTTTGTGAGCACAGCCCCGAGCAGGCTGAGCAGTGCAGCATCATTGTACACTACAAGGGAAAGTGTGCTGTAAAATCCGGCAGTTTTGAGGAGCTGGAGCCACGTTGCTCCAATTTGCTCGAAAGGGGATTAAGTGCAGAAATAGCCTAGGCCATTCTAATATTACTTTTTATATTTGCAGCCGCATTAAAAACGGCCACGTGGCGCAATTGAATAGCGCATCTGATTACGGCTCAGAAGGTTACAGGTTTGAATCCTGTCGTGGTCACTAACTGATCAAATCCCCCGCTTCAAAATGAAGCGGGGGATTTTTTGTTTGACCAAAGCCAAACCGCAGGTTTGAGCTGGGGGGCAAACAAAAAAGCCCGGGCTGAGCGGAGCGAAGCGGGATTTGATCCACTGTTCGGAAGAGACAGGATCACGTAAGTAATCCGGTCTAAAGGCAGACGGAAGGTTAAACTGGAGAAAGACTCACCGAAGTTATTCTTACCAAAGCCAAACCGCAGGTTTGAGCTGGGGGGCAAACAAAAAAGCCCGGGCTGAGCGGAGCGAAGCGGGATTTGATCCACTGCTCGGAGAAGACAGGATCACGTAAGTAATCCTGTCCAAAGCCATCCGGGTCTCCGTTGTTCTCCGTCCGGAATGACTAGCCGAGAGGAAATTAATAAGAATTCCAGTTTTGTTCTTCAGGCTGGTGTTGTTCACACCGGCCGAAGAGCCGGTGTCTCATGCTTATACGAATCACCTATTACGCCTGAGATTCCGGGTCTCCGTTGCTCTCCGCCCGGAATGACTTACTGCGGAAATGGTACTAAGAATTATTACTTCCGTGATAGCGCAAATTATGTTTACACCGGCCGCAGAGCTGGTTTCTTCTACTCTGAGGTAAACACACCGGCCGAAGAGCCGGTGTCTCATGCTCATAGGGATTACCTATTATTTATTTAAATTTCCGAATTCAAAATCCCCCAAACTGATAAAAGGTGTCCACACTATGTTCTACAGCTCTGCCGCAAATGAATTGCGCGAATTTTTAAGGGACAAGATCGGATTGGAAGCCAACGACATT
>CAZNMG010000156.1:0-4355 GCA_964574075.1 uncultured Owenweeksia sp. | reverse complement strand
AGGTATCACAGGTATTGAGCCCAACTCCGGCTGCAATATCGATTGCAACGGAGATCTTAACGGCACTGCCTCCCTGGACAGCTGCGGTGTATGCTCTGGTGGAAACACAGGAAAAATCCCCAATGCTGATAAAGATACCTGTGGTGTGTGCTTTGGTGACAACCTCAGCTGTGCCCCTTGCCAGCCACTAGAGGTGATTTCACTCACATTAATGAACACCGGAAATTCCGGTCCAATCCGCGTGCTCAGTGATGTCGATACCATTATCAAAAACGAGGTTGGGCCATTCAGTGTAAGAGCTGATGTGTGTGATGTTTCGTCTGTGGGAAGTGTACGCTTTACCCTCAATGGCTCCACCATCCAAACGGAGGGTGCAGCACCCTATGCCGTGGCGGGTGATAATAATGGAAGCTTCCACTCCTGGAATGTAGCAGCCGGACACTACACCATGACCGCAACACCTTACTCCAGCGGTGGAGGTTCCGGAACAGCAGGTGTGGCTAAAACCATCGACCTCTGGATAATGGATAGTGCACCGATACTGAGTGTAGCCAATGCCGGCAACGGTATCACTGCCGCGGATGCCGGGCTTACCGCTGCCGATGACAAATCAGGCATTGGTGAAGATGGCACGGCCGAAGGTGCGCTGACACAGGCAGAACCTGACTTGCAACCTGCCCTGCGCCTATTCCCCAACCCCACCACCGGTACTGTCACCGTGGAAGTGGAAAACGCCAGTGACGACAGCGAGCTGATGCTGCTGGATATGAGTGGCAAACTGCTACAGGTGGTGAAACAGGCGCAGGTGGAAGGAACACAACGCACCTACAAACTCGATCTGAGTGAATATCCCAAGGGTATTTACCTGGTGAAAATGAGATCGGGAAGTGCCATTGAAACCCGAAGGGTGATCAGGGAGTAAGATCCCTCACCTTTCCATAAATAATAAAAAGGCTGTCTCAGAAATGGGGCAGCCTTTGTTATTTCACGGCTCCCATCAAAACCTAATGGTACCGTTATTAATTATACTTTCTGATCCTCCTGAGAAACAGCAATGAATAAAATACTTTCCCTTCTCCCGGCCCTTCTCTTAGCCATACAGGCATGTGGACAATCCGCCCCACTTCCGGAAGGTTTTGTTTACCTGAAGGAGGTGGTGCCCTCTATAATAAACGAGCCGCGGTATTATTCAGATCATAACTTTATGGGCCGGCCGGTGGAGGGCTATGAAGCGCCAAAGATCATCATCACCCGGGCTGCTGCCGTTGCCCTGAAGAAAGTACAGGAGGACCTTAGCAAAGCGGGACTGGGGCTAAAGGTTTATGACGGCTATCGTCCCCAGCGTGCCGTGGATGATTTTGTAGCCTGGGCAAAAGATCTGGATGACACCTTACGCAAGGCAGAGTACTATCCCAACATCCCAAAGCGGCTGCTTTTTGATAAAGGTTACATCGCAGTTCGTTCCGGCCACTCGAGGGGCAGCACTGTGGATGTTACCCTAACCGATCTCTCTTCAGGTAAGGAATTGACCATGGGCACACCCTATGATTTCTTCAGCCCACGCTCCTGGCCCACCAATAAGGGGGTATCGGTTCTGGCCCAGGAAAACAGGAGGCTGCTACAAAAGGTACTGACGCGACATGGCTTTGAACCCCTCAGCACCGAGTGGTGGCATTTTACATTGCGCGATGAGCCGTTTCCAAAGACGTACTTTGATTTTGTTGTGAAGTAAAGTTGATTTTCCCACTACTGCCTCTGAAGTTTAAAATACCTAAAATCTTTCACTTTGAAAATCAAAGTACTTTATATTAATTTGTGGATCCTAATATGAATAAGCATGACTATTTTCTCCAAACTAGACCGGATTCATTACCGCGCAAGGCAAAACAGGTGGCTCCGCAATTTTGCTGTATTTAACCGTATCGCCCTGGCCGCTGGTTTCTTACCTTCGGGTTATGTTAAAATAGCCGGTGAGCGGTTCACTGTACTAGCCGTAAATCATCCGATGGGCCACTATCTGGAAGCTCTCTTTTATACTGGTTATTACTACCCCTTTATTGGTGTGATGCAAATGACAGCCGCCATTCTGCTGCTTATCCCCCGCACGGCTACACTCGGAGCGGTCATCTATTTCCCCATCATCCTCAATATTTGCATCCTGTCGCTTGCCGTGCGTTTTGACGGATCTTTGGTTACCTCACCTCTGATGGTACTGGCTAATTTATACCTGCTTTGCTGGGACTATCACAAATGGAAATTGATTCTTCCCCTTTCTCATGCAAAGCATACAGACCTACCAAAGAAGGAGCAGTTGACCAACAGGTTTCCTGTGAAATTCTTTGCGGGGGTGGCCGCCACCGTTTTCGTTGTGGGGTTTACTGTTATAAAGATCCACGATCTTATGCCCCGAAACACTTTATCGGAGTGTAAGGCACAATGTACGGACAGTAGTAATTCCAATGCCTGCCTCGATTTCTGCGATTGCATTCATCTGGTCGGCCAGCCTCTTAACAAGTGCCTGGATCAGTATCACCAGACCCCGGGTGATAAAAAGGCTGAATGAACCACCCAGCCTTTCCAATTAAAATTCCCTTTATCGCTTTATCAAAGGCTTTCTTTCCACTATTCCTGCCTCATTTCTCACCAGGAGAAAATAAATGCCACTAGCGAGGTCATTGGTCAGGATTTCTGTTTTGCTGCTTTCAACTTTCGCCTCCAACAGTTGCTCACCATTTACATTGACAATACTCAAGGAAAGATCCTGATAGTTCCAGGAGCCATCCAGTGCTAAAGTCAGTTTTTCGCTTACCGGGGTGGGATAAGCGTCCAATGTCATTTTGAAGTCCAACGGAGTGAGGCCAATAGTGCTGCCATGCCAGTAAGAGGCCCCTTCATCATTTGGCCCGCCCATATGCATATAAGGGGGAGATCCCATTACGTATTCCCCGGCAGTCCACAAGCCGGCTATTGCGGCTATACTTTCATATTCGTGTCCGGCACTTCCAAACTGCATAAAGTCCACCAGGTCGGCAGCGGCAGGGCTGCCTGGAAAAGTCGATGGATACCAAAGCGCAATGCTGGCCGCAGCGGGAATTGTTAGTCCGGAAAATTCGATTTCCTCATCAATTCCAGCATTAAGCGCGCCTTGCATGATAATAAGATCAGCCAGCTTAAAATAATTGGCGTTAATGGAGATCATAAAATTCGTGTAGTCATAAGCAAAGCCTGCTACGTTTTTGATGGTTAGGGTTCCAGCTGCGGGATTCACATTCTTGCTACGTATACGGGCATCAAGATTTGTAGATAGCGCTGCCAATAACAATAGGAGTAATACTTTTTTCATAGTACCGGGATTTTGATTGATTGATAGATAGTTTGATTGTAAAGCGGAAGGTACGAAATTACTTGCTTCACCGTGGCTTCCAGCCGGTTATGAGCCCCGAAGTTCCTCAGGCACGAATAAGAGCTTTGTGCCTTTGCGCCATCGTTGCAAAAGCCTTAAATACATATCATGAAAAAAAGAAACAAAATCCTCTACTGGATTTCGACAGGCTTTTTAGCCTTTGGTATGCTGGCAGGTGGCGTCCAACAACTGTTGCAAACAGGCGGCTATGTTGAGATCGTTACCGGACTTGGTTACCCGTTGTATTTATTGTCAATCCTGGGTGCCTGGAAAATTCTGGGAGTTGTAGTGGTGCTTGTTCCCAAACTTCCATTAGTAAAGGAATGGGCTTATGCAGGCTTCTTCTTTGCGATGTCAGGAGCAGCTATTTCGCATATAGTGATGGCACAACCTTTTACAGAAGCTCTTCCTTCATTAATATTGCTGACTATGATAGTGATATCCTGGTATTTCAGACCCCCTAGTAGAAAAATCACTTCAGTTAATCCATAAATAAACAGCATCAACAGATAAAACCATGAGCACCGACAAAAAGAAATTGTCACCCGAACAAACGAAAGAACTACTCAAAACACTGCAACACCGTTTTGAGAAGAACATAAACCGCCATCCCGCACTGGCTGGAGAATGGGATAAGGTACTGGCAAAACTTGAAGCCAATCCGTCAAAGCTGTGGGCCATAAATGAAATGGAAAAGAGCGGTGGTGAACCGGATGTGGTCGCTATGGCAACCGGGGAGGCCAGGACTACGGGCGAATACATCTTCTTTGATTGTTCAGCGGAAAGCCCCAAAGGCCGAAGAAGCGTATGTTACGATCATGCAGCACTGGAATCCAGGAAGCAGCATAAACCCAAAAATAGTGCTGAAGGGATGGCAGAAGAAGTGGGCATTGAACTGCTCACCGAAGAACAATACAGAGAACTGCAAAAATTGGGGGATTTCGATACCAAA
>CAZNMG010000155.1:0-6248 GCA_964574075.1 uncultured Owenweeksia sp. | reverse complement strand
GCGAGTCGGGCTGGTAATAACCCAAGCCCGTAAAGGTGGTGAGCTCTCCGAGTGTCATTGCAGCTTCTATGGCAATGGTATCATCCTCTACCGACCAGTCACTTGCCACAGTCAGGCTACCTAACAAGGTATTGTTCATTTGGAGGCTGTCTACCCTAAGGTCAGCCGCAAACTTGGGTTTTCCCAATAGTTCGGTGAGAATAATATCCCCGTACAACTCCCCATTGAAACGGGCCGAAGAAGAACCGATGAAGTAGTTGGCGAGGTCAACGCCAAAACCACGCAGGTTTACCCGCAGGATCTCATTCGGGTTATCACTTACATTACCATTAATGGTAAGGCTTCTGCCCTGGTTGGAGATCACAAAATTCTGCACCTCTATACCGCCTGTATCAATAAATATGTGATTACCGCCTGCTATTATAAAATCCTCATAGCCAATATTAAAGCCCGACTTGTACAATCCCAGCTGAAAATTAACACTGTCTTCCTGCAAAGCGTATCCCTGAATACTTCCTTCGCTATCTATACTGTCGCGCATGATCCAGCTGAGATCAAAATTCAGCGTATCCTGGTAGTAATAATTTCCAAGCTTTATGCTGTCCACCTTAAAACCGTTCTTCGCTTCATAGCTGGCTACATCAAAGCCAAGCTGCGATTTTTGAGCACCTCCCTCATACTCCAGGTCAATATTACGGACGGTGTGTTTTTCATAGGAAAAACCCGGGGAGGTCACATTAAAAACAAAGAGGTTGGTATCGGATGAATAGCTTCCGGTAAGATGTGTACCGGGTTCCACTTCGAGTTCCGGCAGGAAGATTTCGGTAATCACACCTGCATTGTTCACATCAATATTGAAAGTGAAGCTTTCACCTGTGGGCGGAGGTACGGGCTCCCTCCCCTTAAGGAACTTGGAGAGGTGGGCATTGGCTGCCTGGTTGATCCCTTCAAGGGTATAATCACCCTCCAGTGTGGCATTCAAAATATTGGAGTTTATCTCCAAAAATCTCTTGTCGCCCAGCCCTTCGCTGTGGATATTAATATCCTGAAAAAAGTGAAAGTTCTGGCTGCTTTCATAGGTAAGGTCATAAAAGCGGATATCGCCTGCCCACCTGCTGAAGTTCAGTGCTACCATATCAATGTCGGCTTTGGCGGTGAAAGCTGAAATGGTATCAACGGCAAAATTGAGGCGATGGAGATCGGCCTTTTCCACCTCGGCATAAAAATCATAGTGGGAGGTATCACGGCCAAAGCTCGCCTCACCTTCAAAATTAAATACAAGGTTAGGGTCATTGATCTCGAGGTTGCCTGTAAACCGGCTACGCTGAATGCGCCCATCAATTGTCACTTGTTGATAGCTGTAGTTGTTGTAATCAAAACGCGTTACCTCTCCCTGGAGACTCGTGTTCATGGTGGTGGGATCTATTCCCTGCCCATCAATGCTCATAGTAGTAGAGACCAGGCCCAGCTCTTCATTCTGAAGCAGTTCACCGAGGTTGAACGCATGCAGTTGTACGTCACCCTCGTAAACCAGGCCATCAAGCCCGGCCGGAATTTTCATTCGCAGGTCGGCCTGCAGTTCACCAATTTCAGTCTGTAAGATGATGTCCGTTGCAAAATCGCGCAGGTACCCGCTGAAGCTACCACGGAGATCCATATTTCCCAGAGGATCAATAATTTCCGGAAGGGCCGAATCTGCAAACAAGGCATAAACAGACCGTATATCTTCGGGGTCTGTCTGCAGTCTCAAATCCTGTGCTTCCAAAAAGAGGCTGTCAGTTGTGGTGTTTTTAAGATGGATATCGCCACGCACTACAGAGCGGGTGCCCACAATTATTTCAAGGTTTTCGGCATAAAGGTCATTCACAGGGCCCTGTACCTCCCCGGTTATGCTAAACTTTTTGAAGTCGGGAAATTTATCTGCAAAAACCTGTATTTCCTGTGAAGTTATCTCACCTTCCTCAATATCAGCTGTAAGGGTTACCTTATTCACAAAATCCTTAAAAGCCGCTGTGCCTTCATACTCCATGAGAATGTCGCCAATGAGTCGGCTACCTGAAGTTTGCAAGTCCAGATTGTTAATTTTCAGGGCTTCATCGTTATAAGCCACGTCACCTTCGAGATGGTGAATATCAAAGCGATCCTTATCCTTTAGCGAAAGTGAGATAATCTCTCCGGATACAAAACTTCCCTCAAGGTCAAACCCTTCCACCTCAAGCTGCAGATCACGAAATTCATATGCCTGGCAACTCTCACAGTTGAGATCCTTACGGGTAAAGCGGCCGTCAGTAATGCTTACCTCCCCGATCTGAAGGCCGAAAGGAGCTTTTTTGGTGGTGGTATCGCCTGAGGAGAATTTGTTTATAAACTTGTTGAAGTTGTATTCATCTTCACCTTTTTTCTTCAGCCAGTATAAGCGGAGTTTCTCCACTTCAGCCCCCGTGCTGTACACGGTGTTATTCACAAAACCGGTAACACCTGCCTGCAGGCTGCCCGCATACAGCATGGTGTCGCGCTGTTCATCACGGATAAACACCTCCTTCAGTATCACCTGATCGGGAAAGACGTAGCGAAGCCGTTGAAGCGAAATATCGGTATCATAGCGGTCATTGACGTAAGCTACTCCTTTTTGGGCTGCTGCCGTCTGTACCGAGGGAAACGAGAACAGCAGCGTTAGCACCAGCAAGAGGAAGATGAGGCTACCGATAAACCAGAAAAATATTTTGAGCGCTTTCTTGATAACTTTGCAAAATGTTTAAACCGTACATACTGGGCATAGAATCGAGCTGTGACGATACCTCTGCCGGCATTGCCCGGGGCACTGAAATACTGGCAAATGTAACTGCAAATCAGGACATCCATAAGGAGTACGGTGGCGTAGTGCCCGAACTTGCCTCAAGGGCTCATCAACAAAACATTGTGCCGGTAGTTGCAGCCGCGCTCAGGCAAGCAAATATCTCACCAAAAGACCTTTCCGCAATTGCTTTTACGGCCGGTCCCGGATTAATGGGATCCTTACTGGTAGGAACCTCCTTTGCCAAGTCACTGGCTATGGCCCTGGAGGTGCCGCTCATAGAGGTAAACCACATGCAGGCGCATATACTGGCTCATTTCATTGAGAAGCCAAACACGCAGGTACCCCCATTTCCATTTTTGTGCCTTACGGTAAGTGGCGGCCACACTCAACTGGTAAAGGTGAGTGATTATTTTGAGTATGAACTGGTAGGCCACACCATTGACGATGCTGCCGGTGAGGCTTTTGACAAAGCGGCAAAGATTATGGGTCTTCCCTACCCCGGTGGCCCGCTGATTGACCGCTACGCCAGAGAAGGTGATCCGGATAAGTTTCAGTTTTCTAAACCGCTTCTGAAGGATTACAACTATAGCTTCAGCGGACTGAAGACCAGTATTTTATATTATTTACAGGATCAGGTAAAACAACATCCTGATTTTGTAAAGGAAAACCTGGCCGACCTTTGTGCCTCCATACAGCGTACCATTCTGGATATACTTTTCACCAAACTGGAAAAAGCCGCAACCGATCTCAAAATAGATCATATTGCCATTGCAGGTGGAGTATCAGCGAACAGTGGCCTGCGAAAGGAGTTGAAAATGCGGGAGCAAACATTGGGATGGAAAACCTATATCCCGGATTTTGAATACTGCACCGATAATGGTGCGATGATAGCCGCTACAGGATATCACAAACACCGGCTGGGAATGTATACAGACCTTTCGGTAAAAGCAGATGCGAGGAAGAAGCTGGGGGTGGCGTGAAGGGGAGTAGGGAGTTGGGGAGTTTGGAGTCGAAGAGCTGCAAGTTGTAAGCTTTAAGTCAGCTATAAGTTGCAAGCCTTAAGCTGCAAGTAAGAAGTTCAAATGATAAAAGAAGAATCTAAATACTCAATACTATCTACTCAATACTGCACATTAAAGCTGCAAGCTGTAAGGGTGATTAGCGATGGGGTGTCAATTTGAAAAAGTGTTGATTGGTTAATTAGTGCTGAAGTAGGAATGACGAAGAGTTACAAGTAACAAGTTGCAAGTTCCAAGCTGCAAGTTCCAAGCTGCAAGGACGAAGCAGAAGTGTGAAGTTAGAATGGGATTTCAAATTTATGCCTGCCGATTTTTTCATTTATGTTTGGCCGAGCGCAGTCGAGCTTTTTTGTTAATGAGAGGGGAAAGCTGCAAGTTGAAAGCTGCAAGCTACAAGCTACAAGCTGTAAGCTGTAAGTATGAAGTTTGAATGATGAAAAATGAATCTAAATACTCGATACTATCAACTCGCTACATAATACAACATACAAAGTACCTAATACAATCCCCAAAACCTCTTCCTACCACCAAATAAAACAATTTGAGAACTAAAAAAGACAAAAGCATAATAGGGGCTACGGATCACATCTCGTTACCGGAATTTCACCTGGAGCACGTGCCCTGCAAGATCGATACGGGAGCCTACACCTCCACCCTGCACTGCTCGCAGGTAAAAATTTTAGAGAAGAATGATCAAAGCTTCCTCTGTTTCCGTTTATATGACCCCAGGTTTGGCATCACCACCCGCAAGGAATTTCGCTTTAGCGAATACCGCGAACGTAAGGTCAGGAGCAGCAACGGGGTACTCGATTACCGCTACAGCATCAATACTACGGTGGTAATTTTTGGCAAGAAGATAAAAACGGAATTTACCCTGAGCTTCAGGGAGCAGATGCGCTATCCCATCCTGCTGGGAAGGCGCTTTTTGCGCAACAGATTTATAGTGGATGTGAGCCAGCGCGACCTGAGTTCCAATTCAACACAAAAAGACTGAATGAAGATTGTAATACTTTCAACCGGACCGCAACTATACAGCACCAAGCGCCTTGCCGAAGCGGCACAACAGCGCGGACACGAGGTAGAAATTCTCAACCACAACAAATGTTATGTGGTGATAGAAAGCGGTCATCCCAAGGTATACTATGGCGACCACCTTGTTATGGATGTGGATGCCATCATACCGCGGATTGGCGCTTCGGTGACCTTTTACGGCTCCTCCATTATCCGCCAGTTTGAGATGCAAAAGGTATTTACCGCTACCAGTTCGCTGGCTTTGGTGCGCAGCCGCGATAAACTAAGGGCCACACAGATCCTCAGCCGCCACGGCATCGGTATCCCAAAAACGGCTTTCGCCAAAAAGCCGGGCGACATTGATAACCTTATAAAACAAGTGGGCGGCCCTCCTCTCATCGTCAAACTTTTGGAGGGCACGCAGGGACTCGGTGTGGTACTGGCCGAAACCCGAAAAGCCGCCAAATCCGTGATCGAAGCTTTTTACGGCCTCGATGCCAACATACTGGTACAGGAATTTATTGCCGAAGCCGGAGGTTCTGATGTGCGTGCCTTTGTGGTGGATGGAAAGGTAGTGGCCGCCTTTAAGCGCCAGGGCAAAGAAGGCGAATTCCGCTCCAACCTGCACCGCGGAGGCAGCGGCACCCTGATAAAACTAAACCGGGCCGAAAAAGCTGCCGCCATTAATGCCGCCAAATCTCTAGGCCTCAATATTGCGGGTGTGGATATGTTGCAGAGCAAACGCGGACCACTTGTGCTGGAAGTAAATTCGTCTCCGGGTCTGGAAGGTGTTGAAAAATCCACGGGTGTGGATGTGGCCGGAAAGATCATCCAGTACATTGAGAAGAACATTGGAAAGCCGGCCAGCCGGAAAACCGATAAAGTAGGCGCCTGATGAATTTATTCAGGGCTGCAGAGCTGAGTGCATCGGGAGGTTACCTGGGAAAGGATGAGAGCCACCACGCCAGCCGCGTACTGCGCCTGCAGGCAGGCGACCGCTTGCTTACCACCACCGGCAGCGGAATGATTTACGTTTCGGAGGTAATTGAGGTTTCGAAAGTGCAAACCACCTTTAAAAACCTGGAAATATTTAAGGAGGAACCGCCCGGCCGCTATTTACATATTGCCATTGCCCCCACCAAAAGCAATGACCGTTTTGAGTTTTTCCTCGAAAAAGCCACAGAGATCGGTATCAGCGAAATTACTCCGCTTATCTGCCAGAATTCGGAACGCAGGGTGTACAAGACGGAACGTGGCGAAAAAATCATCAGTGCAGCCGCCAAACAGTCGCTGGCGTGCTGGTGGCCGCGGCTCAATGAGCCTGTTACCTTTCAGAATTTTGAAGCGGTGGAGGATGATACCACGCGCTATATTGCTCATTGCCGGAAAGATGGAATGCAGGATGTGCTGAACCAGCTTCC
>CAZNMG010000154.1:0-6490 GCA_964574075.1 uncultured Owenweeksia sp. | reverse complement strand
CAGGGCAAAGTGTATATCAATGTCATTTTGAGAGTGGCTTGGCCACCCTAACTAAAACAGAAACGGACTCATTGCAAGCGTGGTTTAAAAGCCTACCAGTCAGCATCCATTTTACTGTGGAAGGGCATACCGATTTGGTCTGTTCTAAAGAAGCTAACCAACTTCTTTCACAAAAACGTGGAGAAGAGGTACGTAACCTTCTGCAAACTTTTGGCGCCAATGTAGACTCTATTATCCAAACTTCTTCTGAAAGCTCCTTCAAACTCTCCATCAGGATGTGCAGGGTTATGCTGAGTGGACGACATTTCGGGAGGGTGTGGCGAAGCATAAGCGACTTCTAAAATTATTCATTCTCCCCCGCTGGTGCGCCCTTACCGCTCGTTCCTTTACCCTGCTGAAACAAACTTAAACTCCCAAACTCTATAATTTTTTCGAGTTTATTTGAATATCTTATCTTGAGGGTGCCAATTCCAACTTCCTATGAAAAATTTCATACGAGTTTTCCTGTCCCTGAATCTCTTTCTGAGCTTGGCTTGCAAGAAAGAATCCCACCAAGGCTGTCGCTCTGATTGTATTTCCATTAGCGGCATGGTATCCACTGCGCAAAATTCTGAGGTTCCCGTTGACGGAGCTCATATATACCTTACCTGGGAGAGTTATTCGGTGTCGCTATTTGAGAAGGATAAAATAGAATTGGGAAGTGTTTATTCCGACAAAGACGGAACCTATCATATCGAAGTTCCATTTAAAGGCAATAAAAATTTAACAGACGGGGAATTTGCTTTACATGTTAAAAAAGCAAACCACTTATTTATCTATCCCCACACCTTTACCCTCCAACACGCTGACACTTCCTTTAATCTAAATTTCCATCTACCGCAAAAAGCCCTTATTGAAATCAATATAAACGGTTTTAACATGTCTGCTCAAAGTAATGAGATATCTGTGTTTCCACGTTATAACAGTTATATGGGTGGTTATCCAATTGGGAACTGGATTGAAGGCAGATATGCTCTTTTTAACACTTCTGAAACCTCTGGCACCTCCCTTCATGAAACGGCCGGTAACCAGTTTACGATCCTGGATATTCAAAAAATAAAAAATGACTCCATGATCTGGATCAAGGATTCTGTTTATACCCTTGCTGGTCAGACTACTTCAGTTACTGTCTCCTATTAATTTAAACTACCTCAGACCGCTCTACCTCTATTCGTAGCAATCACCTGGATAGGAATAAAAAAACCTGACAGGTTTCTTTATGCTCCGTTGATAAACCTTTCAGGTTTAGTCGCCTGTGCAGCCCACCCGTTGGGGCGCGCTTGCAGCACGTTCCCCTTAGTCCTCATAAGAAGACTACCCGACAGGCAAAGAAAAGTGCCCGATAACCGTGGCCCAGGACTAAAGGCGCCACATAAGAAAATCCATCTTAACCTCCTGAATATTCCTGTGGTCTTACCACTTGAGACGCATCTAACTGTTAGACTTTTTCTTCTGCAAATAATTACACCGCCTCCTTATCTCCACATTCCATTTTTAGCTACTTTCGGGTCGCCTTAATCTGGCTCATATGAAGCTTTGGATCAGTTCCCTGAGTGGCCCTTTTACAGCTTATTTATTGATTGCCAATGGGATAATTCTAACCCGCGGCACCTTTCTCATCCACCCCCGCAACCACTTATAGGATTTTCTTTTAAATGAACTATTACCGAAAGTTCAGGGGGAGCTCCATTAACCGACCCTTAATTTAATGCTTGTATGAAAAAAAAGAACCTGGCGCTGCATTGGCAAATCCTGATAGGTATGGGTGCCGGAGTAGTTTTTGCCCTTATAATGACCAACTTTCATTGGGGGCCCGAATTTATCCGGGACTGGATAAAGCCTTTTGGCAACATTTTCATCAATTCACTTAAACTGATTGCCGTACCGCTTATTCTGGCTTCGTTGATCAAAGGGGTTGCAGACCTGCAGGATATTTCCAAGCTGTCGAGGATGGGGTTTCGTACCCTCCTTACCTTTATAATTACCACCTTGATAGCTGTTTGCATCGGGCTGGTTTTGGTAAACCTGATCAAGCCCGGTATGGCCATTTCCCACGATACCCGTACAGACTTACTCTCCAGCTATGAAGCGGAAGCCTCAGGCAGGATTATTATGGCGGAAAAGCAAAAGGACACCGGGCCCCTGCAGGCGCTGGAAGACATTGTTCCCAGTAATATTTTTGCTGCGGCTTCTGACAACATCAATATGCTGCAGGTAATCTTCTTTGCGGTATTTTTTGGTTTAGGACTGGTTCTTATTCCCCCGGATGCAGCCCGACCTGTGAAAGCCTTTTTTGACGGTTTTAACCAGGTCATTCTGAAGTTGATCGATCTTATAATGTTAACAGCGCCTTATGGGGTCTTCGCATTGCTGGCTGCGCTTGTGGTAGAGTCTCCCAGTCTCGATCTTTTTTCCGCATTGGGAATGTATGCTATTACCGTGCTTCTGGGCCTGAGTTGTATGCTGGGAGTATATGCAGCTATTGTTTGGACTTCTACTAAAACCTCACCCCAACTGTTTTATAAAAAAATTGCGCCCGCACAACTGCTGGCTTTTTCCACCAGTTCGAGTGCCGCTACTCTACCTGTTACTATGGAACGGGTTGAGGAGCATCTGGGCGTTCAAAAAGAAGTAAGCAGCTTTGTACTACCCATTGGAGCCACTATAAATATGGATGGCACCAGTCTTTACCAGGCAGTGGCAGCCGTTTTTATCGCACAGGCATTTGGTATGGAGCTGAGCTTCTCTGCTCAACTAGGTATTATTGCCACAGCGACTCTTGCCTCTATCGGTGCAGCCGCAGTGCCCGGAGCCGGCATGGTGATGCTGGTGATCGTTCTGGCCCAGGCCGGAATTCCAGAGGCTGGTCTGGCCCTGATCTTTGCCATTGACAGGCCTTTGGATATGTGCAGGACCACGATTAACGTTACCGGAGATGCAGCAGTTGCCATGATGGTAGCTAAATCTGTGGGTAAGTTTGAAAAACCAAATAACTAAGGGCTTAACCTAATACCCGTAGCCCGGATACGGCCCGTCCCTTCCAAAAAACCACCCACTTCTCTGCGCACCTCTGCGGCCCCTTTGTGTAACTCCGTGAAATAACCGCGGTTAGTGGCAAACAGATTCCGGCTCTCCGCTGCTCTCCGGCCGGAATGAAGGTTTCCGGAACCAGTGCAGGTAAAAGGCGTGATCCGTAAAACAATTTACTTTGCATTTCAAAGTACTTTATTATATTTGCTATCGAAATCTAAAACTGTTTACCATGATTACACAAAATCAAAGATTAATCATCATCCTTTCCGCAGTACCCGCTCTACTACTTATTCCCTTCATCGCAATGCAGTTCAGTACGGGAGTAGACTGGTCTCCTTTTGATTTTCTGATTGCAGGCTTACTGCTGCTCAGTACAGGCCTGGGGTGTGAACTGGTGATGCGAAGTGCCAAAAAAACAAGGAATCGCATTCTTATCTGCGGCATAATCCTTTTCACCCTTTTTCTGGTTTGGGCTGAGTTGGCCGTTGGGGTGTTCGGAACGCCCTTTGCCGGAAGCTAAATCTATTAAAAAGATCAATTTCTCCCCTTAGCAACGTTTTTTAGATGAAGTATTGAAGAGGTAAAGAATTAGCTTTTTAAATTGCATTTTAGTTGAGAATTCCAGGAGCTTGTAAAAACCTCTTAAATTGTTTTCAATCATGCGAGCAGCCTTTCTTTTTGTCCTGTCCATCACCTGCAGTTTGCTTATCGCACAGACTGATTTTTTGCCATATCAGAAAATTTTTTCTGGATCAAACCCGTCTGTGGTGAGGATTTCAGACATGAATAATGATGGATTGGAAGATATTGTAATGGGTACCCAGAGCTATTTTGACCCTTTGAATGACTTCAGGGTTTTTGTTTTCCATCAGGATACTACTGGGGGTTTGAACCTGACGACTTCAATGCAGTATAGTGGCGCAAATAATACATCTGGCTATATTTTCGGAATGGATGTTGCCGATATAAATAATGACAGTTTAAATGATCTGATAATCGTTTTTGGCGATAGCCTGGGTATATTTTACCAAAATGCTGCGGGCATACTATCTTCTATGCAAACTTATTACTCAGGTGTACGCACAGATGTGGTTAAAGCCGGGGATCTAAACAATGATGGACTTGTTGATATTGCTGTAGCCCATTGGATTGACGATAATATTAAAGTCTTTTATCAAAATCCAGGAGGCTTTAGCCAACAAACTTATCCAAAACCAAATGGAGGATGGGGAGATATTGAAATTGCTGATATCAACAATGACGGGCTGGAGGACATTGTTTACACCCATGCCCCTGCGAACAGTCAATTATACGTTTTTAAACAAACGGTTATTGGAACTTTGTCCCCCTATGTTCCTGTCGCTTCCAACACTTCCTTCTCAGTAAGATTAAATGGAGTGGCAGTAGGCGACCTAAATGGAGATGGCTTAACCGATGTAGCTGCCTCAAAAGGTGGCAATCGGCCTGATTCCTGGATCAACTTGTGGTTTCAGGATAGTTTAGCTATCACCCAAAGTTTGGGTTCATCCCCCACGGAGTTAAATGCTTATGACATACCCAAACCCATAGAAATCGATGACCTCAACTGTGATGGTGAAATGGAAATTATTGTCGGGCACAGTGGGTGGGAAAGCGTATCCGTTTTTGAGCGAGATTCATTTGGAGGTTATGGGAGTTATTTAAGATTTCAGGTTCCCTTTTCTTCTATTGTGGAACCTCAGAGTATCGCTATTGGAGATATTAACCAGGATGGACTTAAGGACATTGCTGTTTCGGATCGTTCGGGCCTTTTCCTATTGATAAATAATTCCACACCGCCTCCTTCTGCCTTTACTGTAGTAAGCACAACATCCACCATCGATAGTATTTATTTCAATATCCACAGTACTCAAAGTATAATTGGAAACCTTACTATTGATACTAGTGGTAACTACTTTGTTTTTCGTCATGATTCACTTAAGATTACCCATACCTATCGCGAAGATAGCGTCAGATTAGACACTCAAATTGTTTCAGAGGCACAGCTTTGCGGGCAAACCTATAGTGATACTGTGGTTCAATCAACTTTTGAATATTATAATAATTTGATAAGAGCAGATACTACAGTACTTTCAGTCAAGTACGACACTATTAATGCCTTCAGCAACATAGGTATTTATCCCAATCCAACAACCGCAGTGGTTTTTATTGAACTTCCCTCACCCCTGGAGGGAATGTCTGCTGAAATTTCTATTCACGATCTTTCAGGCGCTCTACTTCATACTGAAAGTTGGCGTGGCCGGACAAATAGAAGGAAACTTAACTTTCAGTCTTTCGCAGATGGGGTATATCTAATGAAAATCTCAGTTGGTAATGAAGTGGTGGTCCGAAGGATTGTGAAGGACCGAAAGCTCTTTTGACATGCTACAAGTTACTGAGAAACTAAAAACCTGCCAGGTTAAATAGCAGCGTGCTGAGAAATCTGTCGGGTTTTCCGCTACCGATTCCCCTGTTGGTGTGCCCTTGCAGCGCATTCCTTCAAGTTCCTCCGCTTTACCGACTTAAATCGTGGCTTCGGGAACCATTCAGACCTTAAGAAATAAAACCTGACAGGTTTCTTTACCCTCTGCTGAGAAATCTGTTAGGTTTAGTCTCCTTTTCGGCCCTGCGTGCTCCTTTGTGAAACTTTGCGCAACAAATTGATATGGCTTCCCACACAGTTGGTGCGCGCTTCCAGCGCGTTCCTTCCCATTTCCCCGCTCGTGTCTCTCAACTGAGACCTTAGCAATTCTAAATCTTGCATAACATTTGTAGGTAAAAAAATCCTGCCTCTTCTATATATTGCAGCTTTATCCCTAACCTCAAAAAACCTGATGAAAAAACCGGTTTCCCTTTTTCTGGCCCTAGCCTTAGTGCTGAGCAGCTGTTCACAAAAAATCACTGTACCCTATAGCTCCTCCTCTCCTGAAAATGACAATACTATTATCATAAAGGCCAGTGACTCTGTAGCAAAGGCCCGGATGACCATAGATGATCAAACGCTTTTTACAAATCGCTATGTACATACAATTGTAATAGAGAATGTATCGGCAGGGGAGCATCAGGTTCATCTGGTGTCATTAGCGACCAGATACAAGTACCCTTTAGATTCTGCTTTTACCGTTCAGGTGCAAGAAGGTAAGGTCACCGAAAAATCCATACAAATACCTCCTCTAAGTAAAGAATATAAGATCACCATGTTTAGTTTACGGGGATTGGCCATTGCACTTACAGTTCTCTCCGTTGTGCTGAATTCTGATGAAAGCAGTTTATAAATGGGTTACTATAAAGTTTAAAGACTACAATTTTCCTTCGCTGGCGCGAGCGTCCCCCTGTTGGTGCGCTTGCAGGGGGTTCCGTCCGGTGATAACCCTAAGGTTTAGTGCATTTTGTGGGCCTC
>CAZNMG010000153.1:0-6595 GCA_964574075.1 uncultured Owenweeksia sp. | reverse complement strand
TTCCTGAAGGCTGGCTTTGCCCTCCCGGATGGATTTGATCTCAGTGCCAAGCAGCTTAATACCCGCCTCATATTTATCAATAAGGTGGTACTCAAACTTGGCCTTGCGGTTCTTAATGTTGATATTGTCTTTTGACATAAGTCCGGCAAAGATATAAAGCTTTCGTATGCTTATTTTCGCTGCCAAATTAATGACATGTATAAGTCGCTCATTCGTCCGCTGCTCTTTCGCTTTGATCCTGAAGAGATCCATCACTTCACCTTCAGGACGGTAAAAGCGGTGAACAGGATCCCGGGCATGAGCTCCCTCATCAGCACCCTGTACTCCTGTGATGATCCTGCGCTCAAATCCAATCATCTGGGCCTCCATTTCAGAAATCCGGTTGGGCTTGCCGCTGGTTTTGATAAGGATGGGAAGCTCTACGAAGAGTTGGGCAACTTTGGCTTTGGCTTTATCGAAACCGGCACGGTAACTCCCCGGCCTCAACCTGGCAATCCAAAGCCCCGGCTATTCAGGTTACCACAGGATAATGGCTTGGTAAACCGTATGGGTTTTAATAATGAAGGGGTTGATGCCCTGGTGCAACGGTTAAGAAAGAGGAAGAACAATGACCTTATTATAGGAGGGAACATCGGGAAAAATAAGGATACGCCAAATGAAAAGGCATTTGAAGACTACCTGATATGTTTTGAGAAGTTGCATGAGTATGTGGATTATTTTGTGGTAAACGTGTCTTCGCCCAATACACCAAACCTTCGTGACTTGCAGGAGAAGGGGCCGTTGCTTGAAATTCTCAACGCTTTGCAAAATAAAAACCGGAGCCTTCCACAGCCAAGACCGATCCTGCTTAAAATAGCTCCGGACCTTACCCATGGTCAACTTGATGATATTGTCGAAATAGTGGAACTTTCGGGAATTGCAGGAGTGATCGCTACAAATACCACCATTTCACGGCAGAATCTCCAAACTGAAGATTCAACTTTGGGTGCAATAGGGGCCGGAGGGTTAAGCGGTAAGCCAGTGCGCCAGAAATCCACCGAGGTAATACGCTACCTAAGGGACCGCTCTGATGGACAATTATTTATAATAGCAGTGGGAGGAATTTTTACGGGCTCTGATGCCATAGAAAAAATGGAGGCAGGGGCCTCGCTGGTTCAGGTATACACAGGCTTTATCTATGAAGGTCCTGCTATGGTGAGGAAGATATGCCGGGACCTGGTCAAATTAAGGCAAGGCTTGGAATAGGGTCAGGCCTTCTTTTTCTCTTTATTATCTGAATGGCCATTCATACCCAGGCTACCCGGTTGTGAAGGCATTGAACTGGTGCGGCTATTGAGTTCCACCACCTGGTCCTTTATTACCTGCAGTTCTTTTTCGAGCATATCCATCCGCTCATTCTGCGCGTATGACTGATCAATGAAGGAGCTTGTTAGTTTAGCACGAACCGCCCACATTTGCTTCACCTCACTAAGTGGTAAGCGCTCTTCAGTATAATGCTGGTTGTCGCTTTTCAAAACAATCATGTTGCGATCCTGCTCCCAAAAGTAAATCCGCTTTACAACAATATTTGATTTGGAGATTACCACGTTGAGGGTACCTTCTACCACTGAGGCCGGATTGTCGATCTTTTCACAAACAACCTTGTCATGAGGGTGAATGGAGGGAATCATACTATCACCTTCCACCATAAATATCCTGTATTCCCCGTTCTCGTAACCCGGTAGTCGGTATAGATCGAGGGAGTGAGCGTAATCGGGATCATTGTAGCTTGAGATGTAACCCGCTTCCGCCTCAATGCTTACCAATGGAATAAAACTGTTCTGAACGCTAAGTCGGGTATACCTGTCCTTGCCGTAGATGAGCCAGTCACAACTGAGGTCAAATTCAGTGCTCAGGCGTTTAATGATTTCAATGGATACCGAAGCATTTCCTGATTCAATAAGAGAAATTACACTTTGCGAAACATTGAGCTTTTGGGCAAATTCCACCTGAGACAAGTGATTTTCTTTCCGTATCTTACGAATACGATCTTTGATTTCCTGAGGTGCAGTAGAAACGTTGGGTTTGGACATTGGGAATTTTAAAAATTTAACAGGCTTTATTGGTGCTCCTCTTCATTAGCCTTCAACAGGGGAGTTGAAACGAACAAAACTATGTCAAATTTTAATTTAGTATTAATCTGACATAATGCCGCTCACCAGGAAGCTTTCCTTTTGCATACGGACCAGATACGGTAGGGTTTTTAGCATTCTGCTGCCGTACCATGTCAATTCACCATTGACCAGTTTTACCAAAGCATGCTCAAAGCGCCCGGCAACTTCCTGCAGGTCAGCAGTTGAAAATGCGTAAGGTTCGGATGACAATAATATTACCTCCGGTTGGGCTTCCACCACCTCTTCCATATTTACTTCGGGATATCTGCTGCTTGCTGAGGGCACGCAATTTTGAAAACCGGCCAGTTCCAAAAGTGAATTAATAAATGTATCGGCTCCGGCAAGCATATACGGATCCTTCCAAATAAAATAAGCCGTTCTCAACTTCCGCTCCGAGGGCTTGAAGCTTTTGATCTCCTCCTGCAGGCTGTGGAGGAGAAGCTGTGATCTTTCTTCGGTGTGGGTAATCCGGCCCACCTCGGCAATCATATTAAGAGCCTGATCCACTGTACGAATATCGCTTAGCCAAACCGGAAATTCAGTAGCCAGCTCCTCGATCTGTCCACGCACGTTTTCTTCCTTATTTCCGATGATCAGGTCGGGCTTCAGCTCTTTGATCCTGTCTATACTAAGATCCTTTGTGCCCCCGATCACGGTTTTGGAAGTCCGCCATTGAGCAGGATGAACGCAGTAGCCGGTGATACCCACCACACGATCCCCCAAATCCAGGTAATGAAGTAACTCAGTTTGTGATGGAACAGTGGAAACTATCCTTTGAGGTATGTCCCTCAGCTGGATCTTTCTGCCTGTCTGATCAACAAATTGGGTCATTAACTTAAAGCTCCTATAATGTCGTGTTTGGTAATGATGTGACGACCACCGTCCTTTAATTTCACGATTACTGCATTATTTTCCTTGGTGATATGTTTGGCCACCGATTTAATATCGTCAGTGGATTGGACTGTAGGGTAGGGCTTATCCATTATCTCTGATATGAATTTCTCCGCAACGCTGCTGTCGTTCAAAATATTCTGAAAGAGGCGTCCGTCATCAAGAGAACCTACAAATTCACCATCCGCATTCAGCACCGGTAGTTGTGAAATTCCATATTGCTGCATTTTTTGAATGGCATTAGAAACCAGTTCGCCATCAAGCGCTGTTATGAGTTTTAGATTTTCGTGTGCCTTCACCAGGTCACCTGCTGTAGAACGTTCAGTGGTAAGAAACCCACGGTCGCGCATCCAGTCATCATTGTAAACCTTACCTACATAGCGGCTGCCATGGTCATGAAACAGCACCACTACCACGTCATCCTCCTTTAGCTTGTGCTTCATCTGGCGGATCACCTGAAAAGCCGATCCGGCAGAATAGCCCATAAACAGGCCTTCCTTTTTGGCAAGTTCGCGGGTTACCAGTGCCCCATCCTTATCCGTGATCTTTTCAAAATGATCTATTACGCTGAAATCCACGTTCTTAGGCAGGATATCTTCACCGATGCCTTCCGTTATGTAGGAGTAAATCTCCTTTTCATCGAATTCTCCTGTTTCGTGAAATTTTTTGAAAACAGACCCGTAAGTGTCACCTCCCCAAATCTGTATGTCGGGATTCTTTTCCTTAAGATATCGGCCTACTCCCGAGATGGTGCCACCGGTGCCTACGCCCACCACAAAATGGGTGATCTTCCCATCTGTTTGTTCCCAGATCTCCGGTCCTGTACTTTCGTAATGCGCCTGCAGGTTTCCGGGATTATCATATTGAAACGGATAATAGGAATTAGGTATTTCCTTATTGAGCCGTTCAGCAACAGAATAGTAGGAATCAGGATGATCGGGAGCCACGTTGGTAGGGCAAACATGAATTTCCGCCCCCATGGCACGCAGTATGTCCATTTTTTCCTTACTCTGCTTATCGCTTAGGGTGCAAATAAGCTTATAGCCCTTTACAATTGCAGCCAGGGCCAATCCCATGCCGGTATTTCCTGACGTACATTCTATGATGGTGCCACCGGGTTTTAGCAGCCCTTCCTTTTCCGCATTTTCAACCATCTGTAGCGCCATGCGATCCTTAACAGATTGGCCGGGGTTGAAGTATTCCACCTTGGCGAGTATAGTGCCTGGAATATCTTCAGCAATTTTATTGAGCTTTATCAAAGGTGTATTCCCTATGGTTTCCAGTACGTTATCGTAGATTTTTTTTATCGGACGCATATATTTTTAGTATTTGGTATTGAGTAGTTAGTAATGAGTACCAGCGCATTCCACTCCTCCGGATTCTCTAACCGACCCCGATTTTAAGATTGCAAAATTAATCAAAGCGAATGGCTTTGACGGGTGAAATGCGGGTAATCAGAAAAGAGGGTAACACAAGGCATAAAACACAGATGAGCATTGTGCCAAGGTTGAGCAGAAGTATGTGCGTGAGGTTCAGATCGATAGAAACTGCGCTGACGTAGTAGGTAGCGGGGTCGAGTTTTATCAGCTGGAATCTCTGCTGAAGGAAACAAAGGCCAAGACCGATGAGGTTTCCCCAAAAAAGTCCAATCAGGATCAGGTAACCGGCATTGATCAAAAAGATCTTCTGAATGCTGAAGTTGGCGCTGCCCAGGGCTTTTAAAACCCCGATCATCCGGGTGCGCTCCAGGATAAGTATCAGCAGCGCAATAGACATATTTATGGTGGCTACTACTATCATTATTAAAATGATAATGAGAATGTTGAGATCAAAAAGATCCAGCCATTGGAATAGTTGTTCATTGAGCTGCCGTGCTGTGATGGCATCCATTTCAAAGGGCAGCAGCACTCTTATTCCCGAGGCTACCTCCTGATCAGCCTGGTTATGGTGCAGAAAGATCTCATAGCCGCCCACCTCATTTTCGTCCCACTTATTGAGGCGCTGGATGTGGCGGAGATCCCCGATCAGAAAAGTCTTGTCAATTTCTTCAAAGTCCGTTTGAAAGATCCCGCTTATGTAAAACCTGCGCAAGAGGGGAGGTTGGGGCCCTTCACGCACAAAATAGACGCTTACCCGGTCGTGAAGTTTCAGGTTTAACCTATTGAGCAAGGTTTGACTTATCAATACCGAATCATTGTAGGTGCTATCGGTAAGATGTAGCGGCCCGCCTTTTTTTATAAATGGATCCAACCCCGACCAATCATAAGTGGCGTCCACACCTTTCAGCACAATACCTTCAAAAAGATCCTCCGACTTCAGGATACCGGCTTTACGCCCAAAAGGCTGGATGTGCTGAACAAGTGGGCGTTGTAAAATAAGGTTGCGGAGGGAATCGCTTAAACTAACAGGAGATTGCTCATAAGTAGGGGTCGGCTGATAATTGATTATTTGAATATTCCCGCTAAATCCGATTACTTTGTCGCGGATCTCTTTGCGGAGGCCGTTACCGGTTGCGAGCGCAATAATCATGATGATCATGCCAATGGCGATAGCCCAGATAGAGATCCTTATCACCGGACGCGAAATCTTTTTGGCAGCCGTGTTGCTCTTTACGATCCGGTTTGCTATGAAAAACTCGAAATTCAAACGTATGACTCTATTTTCAGGGCGGGCCAAATATAGGCATTTGCTCATCGCTGTTTTGCTCTTCCCTGCATTGGTACTGGCACAACTCAAAACTTCCCCGCACATTGAAGTGGGTGCCGAAAGGGCAGGGGCTTACCTGCCTCTTTTACACGGTAAAAGGGTGGGCGTGGTAGCCAATCAAACTTCGCTGGTAGAAGGCCGCCATCTGGTAGATTATCTGCTCGAAAATAAGGTGCAACTCATAAAAGTATTTGCTCCCGAGCACGGCTTCCGCGGAGAAGCCTCAGCTGGTGAAGCTGTAAAAGATGGAAAGGATCCGCGAACCGGCCTTCCGGTGATTTCCCTTTATGGAAACAATAAAAAACCCACTGCGGCCCAACTCGCTGATATCGATGTGGTACTTTTTGACCTGCAGGATGTGGGGGCCCGCTTCTATACCTATATCTCCACGCTTACCTACGTAATGGAGGCAGCCGCAGAAAACGGGAAGAAAGTGGTGGTTCTCGATCGTCCAAACCCCAATGGATATTATGTAGACGGACCTGTGCTGGAACCTGGCTTTGAATCATTTGTGGGTATGCACCCCGTTCCAGTAGTTCACGGAATGACAATCGGAGAATACGCCCTTATGGTGAATGGTGAGGGCTGGCTTAAGAATAATGTGAAGTGTGACCTGGAGGTGACCAAATGCACCGGGTGGGACCACTACACAGCCTATTCCCTTCCGGTAAGGCCTTCACCAAACCTGCCGAATGACCTTGCTATTGCGTTGTACCCCTCTTTGTGCTTTTTTGAAGGCACCAGTGTAAGTGTAGGCCGCGGCACCGATAAGCCTTTCCAACAGATTGGTGCTCCTTATTTTCCGGAAGGCTCCATAAGTTTTATACCACAGGCCAATACGGGAG
>CAZNMG010000152.1:0-6238 GCA_964574075.1 uncultured Owenweeksia sp. | reverse complement strand
ACCATGGGCAACGGAGGTTCCGGTGCCTCAGCCTCACATGCGGCCGGTGATTTTCTGAAAGGCGCGAGCTACGGGCTCGATAAGCGTTTCCGCATGATTTGTCTCAATGATAATATTGCCGCCATGATGGCTATTGCCAATGATATCGGCTATGAAGATATTTTTGTAGAGCAACTCAAGAATTTCATTGGTAAGGATGACTTGGTGATCGGCATTAGCGGAAGCGGCAACTCCGAAAATGTGGTGCGGGCCATTGCTCACGCAAAGGAAAAGGGAGTAAAAACGATTGCCCTCACCGGTTTCGGAGGAGGCAAGATCGCGAGGATGGCTGACATTTCCGTAAACGCACCCGTGCAGGATATGGAGGTGACTGAAGATATCCACATGGTGATATTCAATATCATAAAAAAGGAAATGCAGGCCCGCCTGATGGGTGAAAACCCGAGTATGGGAAAGGTGTATGATGAACGGGTAAATTAGGATTCAAACAAAAAGGAAAGTTAATATAAAATTTGATCCTGATTAACCGTAAACTGGATGATAAAATTATATATTGTATTCTTGCATATCAGTTAATCCAAAATACCTCCTGATGATCAAATATTTATCTCATTTTAGGAGCTTTAAGGTTTCCTCTATAACTTCCATTAAATCCTCCTGAAGAATATATGCACCATTACTCTCAACCCGGTTATGTCCTGGGAGAGACTGGTGGTTGTGATGGAGTTACTAATGCGGTTCTAAAGTTAAACTAACATTGAAGAAAAAATTATCTGTCTTTTTGGCTTTATGTGTCTGGTTTGTTTCAGTACGAGCTCTTGAGGCACAATGCGTATTCAATGCCCCTTACATAGAAACATTCGACACAAATTCCACCCCTTCCTGCTGGACAAACAGCGGGACCTGGATGTTCGCGGACCTTAGCACATCGGGATTTCCCTCACCCGATGCACCTGGCATCGATGATCATACGGGAAATGGAGGATATTTTGCATGGCTGGATGCGAGCAGCTCCAACTTTGGTTCGCTCACTTCCCCGGCTATCAATGATTCGGGCATAAGTGCCCTGGGGGTTTCTTTTTGGTACTATATTTATCATTCAAATTTTTTTCCACCAAAAAATTTCCTTGCCATTGATTTTTATGATGGTACCGCCTGGCATACGCTGGTAGATACTATTTCAACCAATTCGCCCTACTGGCGCTATCACACCATAGATTTAGGCAGCTACACCACTACTGATAGTGTAAGGGTTCGCTTTAGGGGCATACGGGGAAACGGTAACCAGGACGTTTTGCTGGATGACATTTTTATCGGGGAACTACCAACCTGCCTCCCTCCGCAGACAGTGCTTACCGATACGGCTATGGCATCATCAGCACTTATTGATATTATTGGACCCACTCCAAATCTCTGGCAATATGAATATGGGCTTTCCGGCTTTCAGACAGGAACAGGGGTTGGGATGGACACTACATCTACAACACAGCTTCATCTGCAAAACCTTCAACCGCTGACGAAATACGATGTCTATGTACGCAAAGTTTGTGGACCGGGGGATACAAGCGTGTGGTACAAAGAAAGCTTTGAGACAACCTGCGGGGTATATGCCGCCCCATTTCTTGAAACCTTTGACACTTATTTTACTCCTGTTTGCTGGTCAAATTATTCCTTCTCAGGAAATTTTGATTTTTCCTTCAGTGCTTTTGAAGACCATACCGGAAATGGAGGCCATTCAGCGGAGGATATGGTCAGCGATGGAGCGGTGCTGGAGACACCTCTGATTGATGTCTCCTCTTTGGCGCAACCTGCCTTGGTTTTTTGGTTAAAGCTGCGGAAGAGATCTCAGGAGCTTCCTGGCTATTCCACGGCTCAGTTAAAGGTTGAAGTTTCCTCAGATAAAATTTCCTGGTTCGCATTGGACAGTTTTGACATATTGGATTTCAATTGGCAGAAGAAAATTTTAAACCTTCAAGGCTCTAATTTAGGCGACACACTGGCTATCCGGTTTATAACCGAGGATGTTCTTCACACCCAGGGACAGTTTGTACCCCAGGTGAATTTTGATGATGTATCTATTCAGGATTTTCCTGCATGTCCGTTACCTCAAGATAGTCTGTGGTTCACCGGTATAGGTACAACCACTGCTACGGTTAATTCTTTTCAAAATAATGCCCTACAGATTGAATATGGTAAGTTCGGTTTTGAACGAGGCAGTGGCACCCTGCTAAACCTGAGTGGAGGAGCGTCTACTCTGGCCAACCTTCAGCCGGGTGCCTTTCAAACCGTTTATTTCCGGGATAGTTGTGGTGGAGGCTTCGGTCCCTGGAGCCTGCCTTTATATTTCAAAACGCCCTGCCCTCAGCAGAAGAGTATTCCCTATGCCGAATCTTTTAACGCTATACCGTTTCAGAGCACAGACTTTGATGCGGCCTGTTGGAGCACTTATGGTACTGGTAATACGCCCTGGATTGCCGGGGGCAGTGCTGAGCTGTTCACAGGACCAGGAGGAAATATCGAGCGCCAGTATGCCTACACAGAGGGCGATAGTGGATCCCAGGGTGATATCAGTTATTTGGAATCCCCATGGATCGACATGAGCCAGGCCAACTTCCCTTATATGACCTTTTATTATTTTATGTACGGTTCACACATGGGTGACCTTTGCGTGGAAATTTTTGATGGCAACACGTGGGATACCATACCTAATTTCTTATGCCTGCAGGGTCAGCAGCAAACTTCGGATATGCAGCCGTGGCTTTTGCGCATCATTGATTTAGCCGGCTATTCCGACACTATAAAAATACGCTTCAAAGCCACCCGTGGGCCGGGTAAGTACTCCGATATCTGCATTGACAAATTGGCTTTCTTTGATACCTGTCTGGTACCCGACCCTGTAGCTTCCTTCAATTTCAACCTGGATTCTCTTACCTCGAGCGGCCAATATGTTACGTTTACATCTTCATCAACTTCGGCAGTGGAATATTTGTGGGATTTTGGGGATGGTGGTACTGACACAGGAGCTACCGTTCAGCATTTGTATACCTCAAACGGGAATTTTGAAGTTCAGCACACTGCCCTCAGCGCTTGTGATATTCCTGATACAGTTACTGATACCGTTAACACCACAGGCATATCGCTGCTGGAGAGAGGGTTGGCTGAGTTGGGAATTTCCGTTTATCCGAACCCTGCTCAGGAGGTACTGAATATTATTTTTCACCGAAATTTCAACAGAGTGAAATTGAGCCTGAGCAATTCTGTCGGTAAAGTAGTTTATCGGCAAAACACATTCGATAGTGAAACTTCACTAAATGTGTCGGGTTTACCAGCAGGAGTATACGTTTTGAGTGGTTCCTGGCAAGGGCAGCGCTTTTCGAAGAAAATAGTAATCTACTAATTCTCAAGTTTTTCGCTAAAAATTACCCGGCCAGGCGGTAGCTTTCCCCTCCTGTTGCATTTTCAGACCTTATTAAGATGGATAATTTATACTCCTATCACAGGCGGAGCCCCTGACCCTTCCCCTCCACCGTATAGGCCCACCAATTTCGGAAGTACCCCCAGCCATAGCCACATAACATTGTTACGGAGGTGGCTACTGCCAGAAGTGCTACTGCAAAATTCCTGCTTTCAGCCAGTGCACTTATAAAGATCAGCACCAGGTAAAGGAGTAAACCTGACAGCAGAATGGTGGCCAGGACTGTAGGTAGAAATAGCGGGCTTAAAAGGGTAAAAGCCGACCCCACCAGAAATACAAACGGAAAGGCATGGGTAAGCTTCATTTCCTCAGGATGCCGTTTCCAGATGTTGATGCGGGCTGCACCAAAGCGAAACACCTGCTTAAAAAACTGCTCCAGGCTTGTTCTACGTTTGTGATAAACAAAAGCCTCAGGAATCAAGCCTACTTTATAGCCCGCCTTTATGATACGGATGCTCAGTTCGATGTCTTCGCCACACCTGAACTCTGAGTAGCCACCAAGATCTTCAAAAACGGACCTTTTCATGCCCATGTTAAAGCCCCGGGGGTGATAGGTTCCTACACTTTTCTTCTTTCCGCGAATGCCCCCCGTGGTAAAAATTGAGGTCATGCTGTAAGAGATAGCCTTCTGAAGAATAGTGAAATCCTTATGGGCCACATCGGGCCCGCCAAAGGCATCCAGGTTTTTTTTTATCAGATGGGTCTCCACCTTTTTCAGATAATCAGGCGGAATAATACAATCCGAATCCAGAAATATGAGATAATCACCCTTTGCTACCTCAGCTGCCCGATTACGCGCTTCGCTTACTGGAAGAAATTCTTCATATACTATCGTAAGGTGATAAGTGGAATTGCCTGCATATTTGCCGAGTAGTGGCCTCAGTTCATCCCCGGGAGTGCCGTCACCGAGGATCACTTCAAAGCTGTTGTAATCCTGGGAAAGAAGGCTCTCCAAAAATTCCGTTACTTCATCAGGACGTTTAAAGGTGGGCGCTATGAGACTGAACCTCATCGTTAAAGTTTAGCTTTTGATCAACGGTATAGTCGCTTCTGCGGTTACTGCTTCGCACCATGATCTCAGCCAAAAAGCCCGTCATAAAGAGTATGGTACCGAGGATCATACAGGTAAGGGCGATATAAAACCAGGCATTCTCGGTAACCAGGCGCATCTTATTTCCGATGGACATATTGTACAGCTTATCCGCACCGAGGTACACTGCCAATACAAAACCCAGGATAAACATAAAGGTACCAAACAGGCCGAAGAAGTGCATGGGGCGCTTCGCAAAACGCGACACAAAAGCAAGGGTGACAAGATCGAGAAAACCGTTGATAAACCGCTCCAGGCCGAATTTGGTGGTACCGTATTTACGCGGGCGGTGCTCCACCACCTTCTCTCCTATTTTCACAAAGCCGGCATTTTTCGCCAGAAAAGGAATGTACCGGTGCATCTCCCCGTGTACATCCACATTCTTTACCACTTCGTGTGAGTAAGCTTTAAGCCCGCAGTTAAAATCATGCAATTTTATATCGCTCATTTTGCGGGTGGCCCAGTTGAAAAGCTTGGTGGGAATAGTTTTGGAGATTGGGTCGTAGCGCTTTTTCTTCCAGCCACTCACCATATCATAATTCTCCTCAGTGATCATGCGATAAAGGCCTGGTATCTCATCGGGGCTGTCCTGAAGGTCGGCATCCATGGTGATGATAACATCACCTTCTGCAGCATCAAAACCCACATTGAGGCCTGCAGACTTCCCATGGTTGCGCCTGAAGTGGATCCCTTTTATCCGGCTGTCGTCCCTGGCAAGGTCTTCAATGATTTCCCAGCTACTATCCGTGGAACCATCATCCACCAGCACGATCTCAAAAGAATATCCATTGGAGTTCATTACCCTGGATATCCAGTCGCAAAGCTCCCTGAGGGACTCTTCTTCGTTATAAAGTGGTATTACAACCGATATATCCATTTACTCTGTTTGGATACCGGCCTCATCATAATGAACCGGTTTATTATTTTTCATAATGGCCGATATAACAGCCGATATAATACCACCTATAATTGCCGCCACCAGAATGGTCATTATAACCAAAGCCACCGGGGAAACAAATTTTTCCGTCCATGACAGGGCTACTTCCATCTGCTCATCAGTCATGTTCGGATTTTGCTCGTACATCTGTTCAGCGGTGGCATCCAGGGCAGTTTCGCGATAGTCGGGTTCCAGTACCAGTGAATATAAAAGCATCCACACGCAAGTTACCAAAGCGGAATAGATATAAATGGAAAAGCCAAGTTTAAAGCCTTCGCCAAATTCCATAAAACCGGCCTGAAGCTTTTTAAGTTTTGAAAGGGCCATCACCACTATAACAATACCTGCGATAAAACTAATAGCGGTATAAATAGGGCTCCCTCCGCTTTGTCCTACGCTGAAGTCTCCCATGGCATACTGGACCACACTGAGCAACAGTGCAATACCCCCAAGGGTAAGTCCGTAGTTTAAAGCTAGTTTTTTGATGTAAGGATTGGCCATGTTTGTTTGATTTTGATTGCGGGCAAATATAGCCAAAATGGCTACTTACAAAAGTTGATAATGTTTTATTGTTAGGCAGCTTTGCCCTACATTTGCCGCCTGAAAGGCAAGTCCCATGCAACCAGCTCCTGGTGAACTCCCCCAGGGCGGGAACGCAGCAAGGGTAACTGGTCGTAGCGGTGTGATATGGATCGCTTGCCTTTCTCTTTTCCCCCACATTTATTATTAATTAAAG
>CAZNMG010000151.1:0-4764 GCA_964574075.1 uncultured Owenweeksia sp. | reverse complement strand
TATATATAATGGGGAACAATCGGCCACCTGGTATGACGCACAACGATGGGTCCGGAACAACAGCCCTATCGATGCCATGGTATTTGTTCCTCCGGGAGAACTCGGTTTCAGGGTAGAAAGCAGGCGCACCTGCTATGGCGATTGGTACGATGGCACCAAAGCCTTCTTTAGTGAAAAATTTGCCCACCAATGGCTAGAGCGCATGCAGAGCCTTAACTGCTATAAGCCGGGCACCCAGTACGAGGATTACCATACCAACACTGCAGCCGATTTCAGGCGACTGTGGCAGGGGCACAATGACCTGCATTCAGAAGGCTATGTGGTGACTTATGCCGATATGGACCTCGAAATGGAACTGGCTTATGAAAATAAGGACTATAAGATCTACCGGTTGTAAATTACGCGGAGCCTCACCCGGTATTGCAGGCATTATTTAGCTATGATTCCTTCCGCCCTTAATTATCCATCCACCACTAATTCTTACCTTTGCCACTCATTTTAAACGAGGTGACTATGAACTTTGCATTTGTAATGATGGGTATGATCGGCCCCTGGCAAATCGTGTTGATCGTACTGGTGGTGTTGCTGCTGTTTGGCGGACGTAAAATCCCCGAATTGATGCGCGGCCTGGGCGGTGGAGTAAAGGAATTCAAAAATGCAGTGAAGGAAGATGAGAAGGACACCACTACCGGTACCACTTCCGAAAAGAAATAAATCCACCCCCCTAACATCTTAAGGTTTAATGGACTTTAAAACCCTTGCTGAGATACAGGAGAGGTTGCAGAATGGTGATTTTACCTGTGCCCAACTGGTGGAATTTCACCTGCAGCGCATTGAAGAGCATCAACACCTCAATGCATTTGTAGAAGTGTTCGCTCATGATGCCCGCAGCCGGGCCACTGTTCTTGATCAGAAGCTGAGACGGGGCACTGCCGGCAAACTTGCCGGAATGGTCATCGGCATAAAGGATAATATGTGCTACCGCGGCCATGCCGTTACTGCCGCCTCCAAGATCCTCGAAGGTTTTGAATCTCTTTTTGATGCTACTGCCATTCAGCGGCTATTGGATGAAGACGCCATTATAGTCGGCCGGCTAAACTGTGATGAATTTGCCATGGGCTCATCCAATGAACACTCGGTTTATGGCCCGGTAAAGAATCCTCATAATCCAAAGAAAGTTTCCGGTGGTTCATCAGGAGGCAGTGCAGCTGCTGTGGCAGCGAATCTGTGCCAGGCCGCCCTGGGGAGCGATACGGGTGGCAGTATACGCCAGCCGGCCAGCTTTTGCGGGGTAGTTGGTTTTAAACCGACTTATGGCCGGGTTTCACGCCATGGCCTTATTGCCTATGCCTCCTCCTTTGACCAGATCGGGCCCTTCACCAAAAGTGTGGAGGATGCAGCACTTATTTACGAGGTAATTTCAGGAGTTGACAATTTTGATAGTACACTTTCCCGGAGGGAGGTGGAGTCTCCTGTGATGCAGGCACAGCCAGACAAGAAGCTGAAAATCGCCTATATAAAGGAATGCCTTACGCATGAGCGGATGGATGGCGATGTGCGTGATGGATTGATGGCGCATATCGAAAAGCTCAAAGAGCAGGGCCATACGGTGGAAGCGGTGAATTTCTCTCACCTCGATTACCTCGTGCCCGTTTACTACCTGCTTACCACGGCAGAGGCTTCTTCCAATCTTGCCCGCTATGACGGGATACACTTTGGCTACCGCAGCGAAAATGCCCACGATCTTGAATCCACCTATAAACTTTCGCGCACCGAAGGTTTTGGAGCTGAGGTAAAGCGCAGGATCCTGCTCGGCACCTTTGTATTGAGCAGCGGCTACTACGATGCCTACTATGGGCGCGCGCAAAAGGCACGGAAGCTCATTCAGCAGGAAACCAATAAAATCTTTGAGAATTACGATCTCATTCTTTCCCCCACCTCTCCTCATACGGCCTTCGACATTGGCCGCAAAAACAGTGATCCTACTGTGATGTACCTTGAGGATATTTTCACCGTTCAAGCCAATATTTGCGGCACCCCTGCCGTTTCTCTCCCGTTGGGAAATCACAGTAATGGGCTTCCTTTTGGCATCCAGTATATGGCTCCCTCTTATTTTGATAAAGAGTTGCTGGAGTTTTCCTTTGACCTAATGAACAGCAATTAGTTGATAAATAATGATTTAGAAAATTCGGGGATTTCTGTTATATTCCCACCTTCGGAACATTATTATTTATAACTATTTTTTTATTACCGCTGATATCAGCTTGTTTTTGAGTTTGTTGGACAGGTGAAATTGAAAATCGAAGATTATGAAAAAACTGAATTCTCTACTGCTGATTTTGATGACTGGGCTACTTTATGCCGCTCAACCTACCGGGCCCGATGGTGATACACTAAAAAAAATTCAACCGTTTGAACTGGCCGATATCGACCTCAGCGATGACCCTTTCGCAGCTCAGTTAGACAGCCTCCTTAATTTCTCATTTTTTACCGGTGAGACCTCCTTTGAAGCCACCACGGAATTTATTGAGGCCGATATAGATTCATTAGCGGTAATTCCTGATTTTCACGATACCATTTACCGCGACCGGCTCAGCCTTCTCAATGAAAAAACCCCTTTTCAGCTCGACTATAACCCTTACGTAAGGCGCTATATCGATGTGTACAGCAAAAGCCGGAGGGAGCAGGTAAGCCGAATGATGGGCCTGGCGGAGTATTACTTCCCCATGTTTGAAGAGGCTTTGGATCGCTATAATATGCCCCTCGAGCTAAAATACCTGGCCATAGTAGAGTCCGCACTCAACCCCAATGCCCGCAGCCGTGTTGGAGCTACAGGCCTTTGGCAGTTTATGTACAGCACAGGAAAGATGCACGGGCTCAAGGTTTCATCCTACGTTGATGAGCGCAGTGATCCCCTGAAGTCAACTGAGGCGGCCTGCCAGTATCTCCAAACCCTCTACAACATTTTTGGCGACTGGAACCTTGCATTGGCCGCCTATAACTCAGGGCCCGGCAATGTGAATAAGGCCATCCGCAGGTCAGGTGGAAAACGGAACTATTGGGAGCTGAGAGAGTATTTACCACGTGAAACTGCCGGATACGTTCCTGCCTTTATTGCTGTCAATTATATTATGAACTATGCTGAGGAACACATGCTTTATGCTACAGATGTAAAACCATCCTATTTTCAAACGGATACGGTGGTCATAAAGGAAAAGATCAGCTTTGAGCAAATTTCAAAACTTATTGATATATCCGAAGAGGAGCTCAGTTTCCTTAACCCCTCCTACCGGTACAAGGTGATCCCCAAAAATTCGGATGACCCTTACCGGTTGATCCTTCCTTCTGCCAAGGCCGGAATGTTTATCGCCAATGAAGACTCCATTTATGCCCTCGCGGAAAAAGATAATAACCAAAACCAAAAAGCTGCAGCCCCTGCCTATGCAGAGGTTAATGACCGCATACGCCATAAGGTGCAGCGCGGTGAGGTTTTGGGCACCATTGCGGAGAAATATGGGGTTTCCGTAAGCAGCATCCGAAGGTGGAATGGTCTGCGGAGCAACACTATTCGCCTGGGCCAGTCTCTGACTATTCACCCAAGGAAAATGCCCACCAGCGCAAGCAACACTTCATCCGGAGGTGACCATGTAACCTACCGCGTTCGTAGTGGTGAAACTTTTTACAGCATAGCGCGCAAGTATCCCGGCATTACTGCAGAGAAGATCATGGGTTGGAACAACATCCGCGATGCCCGCCACCTCAAGGTGGGAATGAACCTTAAAATATATCCCAATAGTTAATGCCCAAATTCCTTTGGCTTGCCCCTTTGTTTTTGCTCCTGGGATGCCAGGATCAGGTAGGCTCCGGAAGGCAAAATCTACCCAATAGTAACGGAGGCCGGCTGGATATAATGGTGGTTGCCGAAGAATCCCTTTGGCAGGATGTTGCAGGGGAAACCTTTCGAAAATATTTTACCAGATTTCAGGCAGGCCTTCCACAGGCCGAGTCCATCTTCAATGTGCGGCAGGTTACCCCGGAGGAATTCAATAGCCTTCTGGAGCGCTCGCGCAACCTGGTAATCCTGACGGATGCCCCCAAAAAATACGAAGTAGAAGAAAACCAATTTGCCGCTCCCCAGATCGTGGCCACCTTTTCGGCCGAAACCGAAACCGAACTGGCGAAACTTATTGCTGAGCATCAACTCGAGTTGAGACACCTGATTCACAGAAGCGAAGTGGACTACCTGCAACAGCGGATTACCGACAACCCACAACCCATACCGGAAGTGCTTAATCAGCATGAAGTTTCAATGCGCATTCCAAAGGATTTTGAACTGGAAACGGCCCAGGAAAATCTGCTGGTTTTCTGGAAAAAAGGATTGAAATCAGATCAGGGAATTCTCATCCATTTTGAACCGCTGGATCCTACGGATGCCGTTTTGGGAGACCGCATTATTCCCCTGCGCGACAGCCTCACAAAGCTTCATGTACCGGGCGAGAATGAGGGCAGCTATATGAGGGTTGAAGATTTTATACCTCCTACGTTCACCAATACCGAAATTGATGGCCACTTTGCTATAGAAACGCGGGGCCTGTGGCGTACCGAGGGTGATTTTATGGGAGGTTCCTTTATCAGCTACACCATTTTTGATGAAGAAAATGGCCGGAGGATCACGCTTGATGCCTTTGTATTTGCTCCTGACCTCAATAAGCGCGATTTGCTACTGGAGCTTGAAGCCATACTTCGTACGTTTGAAACAAATTA
>CAZNMG010000150.1:0-2923 GCA_964574075.1 uncultured Owenweeksia sp. | reverse complement strand
ACTTAAGCTTCGGCCGTGACGGTGGTGAAAAGGTGGTGGAGGTTTTTGACCTGGTTGGCAATCTCGCCTACCGCCAAAAGGTGGCAGGTGTGGAAAGTAGCCTCTCACTGGCTCACCTGAAAAATGGAATCTATATACTGAGAGTTGAAGACAAAGCTTTCCGCTTTGAGAAATTGTAATTAATGTTACCGGCCCGTGAGCAGAATGGATGCTACTCACGGGCCTTTTTGGCTTTTTGGTTGTCACTAAAGGTGAAATCCTATATTTGTGGCCGTCAACTAAAAGCCATGCCAATAAGTAAACTCTCTATTGTTATCCCTGCCTACAATGAAGGCAATACAATCCACAGGATTCTTGATAAGGTAAAGGCGGTTAACCTCATCAACGGTATCACCAAGGAAGTGATACTCGTTAATGACTGCTCTACCGACCATACCGAAGAAGCCATTCTGAAGTACCGGGCCGAAAACCCCGACTTTAACCTGGTGTACTATAAACATGAGGTAAACAAGGGAAAGGGAGCGGCTCTCCACACCGGTATAAGATATGCCACCGGGGAGTTTACCGTTATTCAGGATGCTGACCTTGAGTACGATCCTGAAGAGTATAATATCCTGTTGAAACCCATTGTGGCCGATGTGGCCGATGTGGTGTACGGCTCTCGCTTTATGGGCGGCAATGCCCACAGGATCCTGTTTTTCTGGCACTCCCTGGGTAATCAGTTCCTCACTTTCCTGTCTAATATGTTTACCAATCTCAACCTTACGGACATGGAGACCTGTTATAAGATGTTTGAGACCAAAACCCTGCAAAGCCTTCACCTGAAGGAAAACCGGTTTGGCTTTGAACCCGAGGTCACTGCAAAGATTGCCCGGGTGCCCAATATCCGTATATACGAGGTAGGTATCAGCTACTACGGCCGCACCTTTGCCGAGGGCAAAAAGATCAACTGGAAAGATGGCGTGAGGGCCATTTATTGCATTTTGAAGTACAACCTGTAAGGCTTCCCTTCTAAAACGAATAGCTCACCGAAACCGTAGGCATTATGGGCAACTGGTCTACGCGCTCATGCTTGTTACGGTCGTAGTAAAATATGTTTTGGTAGTTCAGGATGTTGGTAGCCCCTGCAGAAATCTCCAGTAACTGGTGTTCGGAAATCTCAAAATCCTTACTGATGCTTATATCCACGCGGTGGTAGTTTGGCAAACGTTTCGAATTAAGGTCCCCGTACAGCACATCCAGTTCACCGTTTGCCGTAGTATAGTCATAGGATACCTGCCCGTTCCCATCAGGACCTATAAAAGGCTTTTGGCTATAGAAGGCGCGGGTTGGTGTAAAGGGGAAGCCCGTTCCAAAGTTGTAGCGGGTGCTTACTTCCCAGTTGCGCTCCTTGCCAAACACGTACGACCCAACAAAATTCAGGTTGTGCCTGCGGTCAAAGTATGGGTAGTACTCCTGGAGACCATCATCGCGGGTGACTTTACTAAGAGAATATGCCAGCCATAGATACAGATTGCGCGACTGGTATTTGGTAAGAATATCCACACCGTGGGCAATTCCACGCTCTGAAATATACTTTGCTTTAAAAATGGGGTCAATAGTAGGATCAGTGTTATTCTCATCGTACAATTGGTTACGGTTCACATTGGTGATCTGCTTAAAATCCTTGATGTAACCCTCTATGTTGATGGTGATATTTTCGCTGGCTTCAATTTCAATGCCTGTCAGCAGGTGCTGGGCTTTCTGCAGGGCTGTATTTTGTTCCCTGACAAAGGCTTGCCCTTCCGGACCACTGAGAAATCCGTAAAAAAGATTCACCACATCCCTATCAGAATTGGATGCCACCAGGTTTTGGGAGTATAATCCGGCTGCCGCCTTGAAGCGCAAAAAGTCATTCACGTTGTACTTCAACCCAAGGCGTGGCTCCGGAGACAGCTCACTTTGCGAGCCATAGTAGTGTACCCTGAAGCTTGGCTCAAGGAGCAGCCGCCCAGCTTCCATTTTATACTTTATGTAGGCACCCAATTCAGTTGTATTCTCCTCCTGGGTGTTTTTGAGATTAAGCTCGTTGTATTGCTCAAGATTGGTTTTGTAACCGATAGCCTCCAGTCCATATTTCAGTTCGTCATTTTCGCGAAGGAAATAAGTAAAATCAACTCCACCATTAAAGCCGCTAATGCTGCTGGAACTGGGCTGCTGACCATCTGTGCTGGACAGGATACTATAGTTGGAGTAGCTGAAATCACCGCTCAGCAGTACACTACTTGTGGGAGGCACCACTGTAAAATTGATACCACCACCGGCAGCGTCCCATTCTATGCTGTTGTTGCTGCCAAAGCTTACGGCATCGTCAAATGAAAAACCGAAGGCATTGACCTTGGAGCCATTTTCACTTTGTGAAGTGAGCTTGCCATATATGTCGGTAAAAGTAAAGGGAAGGCCCTCGTAAGCGGTTTCAATGTACGGGTAGAATATGGGGCTTGACTGCTTAAGGTAAGATGTTTTTGCAGAGATGAGGAAAGAGGTGGCCGCACGCCCGTTTTTATCCTTCTCCCCAAGAGGGGTTTCGAGCAACACCTTGGAGCTGTAGGTACTTGCCTGAACCTTGCCGGCAAAGCGCTTGCGATTACCTTCGCGGGTCTTTATATCCATTACAGCACTGCTGCGGCTACCATATTCCGCACTAAAGCCCCCGGTATAAATGTCGGCTGAGCGGATTATGTCAGCATCAAAAACAGAGAAAAAACCGATGGAGTGAAAAGGGTTGTAAATGATCATTCCATCCAATAAAATGAGGTTTTGGATTGGAGCCCCCCCGCGAATGTAGATCTGCCCGCCCTGGTCGCCTGTTGTAACTACACCTGGCAACACCTGAATGGCTCTTATAATATCCGCATCACCCCCTACCGAAAACTGCTGAATT
>CAZNMG010000149.1:0-6913 GCA_964574075.1 uncultured Owenweeksia sp. | reverse complement strand
CCACCGATATATTCAATAGCCAGTTCAATGGTGTTAACCCAATTACTCGGGTAATCAGTTGAAATTTGAAAGGCGGGCATCCCACTAAACATCGCTTGTGTCCAAAGAGGTTCTTCCCCGGTGGCCTCGCGATATTCCCTTATTTGGTGGCCGGTGGCTTTACCATGCATGATATCACTTTGCTCCAGTTGTTTTCCCGAAAGGGCTGGATAAAAGTAAATGAGATTGAGGATGAACAGACCCACGAGTGGAAAGATGTACTTAAGCTTCGAATTGAGCATTCTCTAATTTTTTTTGAAGCTGCTAATTTAACAAAGGAAATCACCTTGGGAACTTTCTTGTACATCAAGCTTGCGTAAGGGCTTGATAAAGGTGATGCATTGTCACTCCTTTGGGTAACAGGAAAATTTTTCCTCGAAGGGACTGGTTTACGGCAGGTGATGAGTCCTCCACAGGCTAATCCAAAATTGATTTTATTTGCAAACTCAAAATTGATCCATGATGGCCGGCTTTTCAAAAACTATTTTCACTTCCATTAAAAATCTTACAATTTTTCTGGTTCCGGGGAGAGCGGTATTGTTTTTAGTGGGGCCATTGAAAGGGTTGGCCAATTTGATCTTACTAAAGAGTTGGTTGGGGGAAAATGCGGCAAATCTTAAGTATGATGATTACTTCACCATTAAGAGGATTTATGATAAAAGATATGGGCTTTATGATCATATAGCGAAAAGCCTTCAACTCCAAAATGAACCAATTACTTATCTTGAATTTGGGGTGAGTAAGGGATTCTCTTTTCGATGGTGGCTTAATGAGAATCATCACCCGGATTCAAAATTTTATGGCTTTGATACCTTTGAGGGCCTTCCCGAGGCCTGGGGCAAATTTAGAAAAGGCGATATGGGCGCCTCAACCCCCGAGGTGGATGATGAGCGCGCAACTTTCGTGAAAGGCCTTTTTCAGGAGACCCTCTATTCATTTATAGATAAAAATTCATTAAACCAAAGAAGGACCATCATCCATTTGGATGCAGATCTTTTTACTGCGACTATCTTTGTGCTGGCTACCTTGCACCGCCATCTGAAGAAAGGGGATATCCTCCTTTTTGATGAATTTAATGTTCCCAATCATGAATTTCATGCTTTTCACATCTTCGAAGATTCCTTCGGTATAAAATACCGAGTTTTGGCGGGGGCCAATAATTACTTTCAATTGGCGATGGAAGTACTTTAGGCATTAATATTTAAAACCTGAACATGGTATTACCGGATCTCATCATAGCCGGAGCACCTAAATCCGGAACAAGCTCACTGCACTTCTGGCTGGATGCCCACCCTGAAGCAAAAGGTTCACGGGTGAAGGATAGCTGCTTTTTGGGAGATGAGATCCTGCGCTTCAACAAGGGCCTCAGCTATATTGAGGATGGCCTTGAGGGCTACGAAAAGCTTTTAGGCAAAAAAGGAGGGGTTAAAATCTTGTTTGAATCCACGTCCACTTACATTTATTACTCCACTCCGCTTCAGGTTATTCCCGAAATGGCTTCTGAACCTAAAGTAATATTCATTCTCAGGGAGCCGGCCGCGCGACTTTATTCGAAGTTTAAGTTTAATAGTTATAAGCTCAAAAATTTTAAGGGTAGCTTCAGGGAGTATACTTCCCTCAATGGATCTTTCCCATCTGGTCAGCATTTTGAGGAGGGATGGTATATTAACTATCTCGAAAGATGGCAGAAGGCTTTAGGAACAGAAAGAATTGGGGTTTTTATATTTGAGAAGATGCTTGCAGATCGTAAGTCCTTTATGAAGGATGTCTGTACATTTTTAGATCTTGATCCTACTTTTTACAACAACTATGATTTTTTTCAGCGAAATGAAACGGTGGCCTTAAAAAGTGTGGGGCTTCACCGGCTGGGGCTTAAACTCCAGCCTTTTATCCCTGTGAAGGTACAGGAGGCTCTTATTCCTCTCTACCTCAAGCTCAACAGTGGAAAGGCCCGGGGTAGAACTCATGAGGAAAAGGATCTGGTAGAGGAACTAAAAGACCTGTACAGGCCCTACAACCAACGTCTGGCCGAAGCTTTTCCGGGGCTGGATCTTAAAGGCTGGCATCTGTAGTGGGCGTAGTAATAAAACAATCGGCAGGTAACGCCCTCAGCAACTACCTGGGCGTGATTGTAGGGGCTATCAATATTCTTATACTTTATCCGAGGGCTTTTGCCGATGATCCGGATTATTTCGGATTAGTTCAGCTGATTATTTCCTACTCGTTGGTGGTAGGCACTATCATCAATATTGGGGCACCCGGAATAATTTTAAGGTATTTCCCTGAGCTTGAAAATGAGGAAAGGCCCCCTTTTCTGGGGTTTTTTATGCTTTTCCCGATTCCATTTTTAGCGGTTTTTACCGGGGTGGTTTATTTTTTCAGAGATGAAATCATTCCTTTCCTCAACGATCAGCCCTTGTTTCAGGAATACTGGTTTTACATCCTCCCCCTTGCTTTTCTCAGCGTCTATTTTGAGATCCTTGCCAGTATTTCCTATAGCCATCTGAAATCCACCTTGCCGGTATTCCTCAAAGAGGTGGAACGGAGGGTCGCAGTGTCAATCCTGCTACTCCTGTATTGGTTTGACTGGATCAATTTTGACTGGTTTCTTTTCCTTTACCTGGCGAGTATAAGTATTCAGTTTGCAATTCTGATCATTCATCTCTGGAAGAATAATTTCCTGAATCTAAAATTAAGTTTCTGGAATCCAAAGTACAAGCCCATGATGATCTATGGCATATTTATGCTCACCACCACAGGGGCCAATTTTTTGGTAAACAAGATCGATAGCCTTATGGTGGGTAAATTTGTGAATCTTGAGAATGTTGCCTACTACAGCATTGCATTTTTTATAGGCAGCATCCTCAATGTGCCGGGAAAGTCGCTCTATACCATCACCCGTCCATTTATTTCACAGGCTTTTGCCAGCGGGGATATGAAGCAGATTGAAAAGATATATAAGGACACAGCATTAAACTTGTTACTGATCGGCTTGCTGCTTTTTATTTTACTCTGGCTGAATATCGATGATCTTTTTTACCTGCTGCCAAAAAATTACCGCGAGGGCAAGGATGTGGTAATGATTATAGCCCTGGCGCAACTCTTTAACCTTGCCTCAGGCCAAAGCGGTATCATTATCGCCACCTCCAAATACTACAGGTTCAATGTGGTGGCCCTTCTCTTTATGCTGGTGGTGGCGATCAGTGTCAATCTTTGGCTTATCCCAAAATATGGTATTATTGGGGCTGCCATCGCCACTGTGATCTCCCTCTTTTTTTTCAATACTATGAAAGCGATTTTTCTGAAAGCAAAACTGAACATCATTCCATATCGCCCCTCCATGTTGCTGCTCCTGCCTCTCACAGCAGCGGTTGCAGGTATCGGTTTGCTCGCAGATTTTGTCACCAATCCGCTGGTTAATATAATTATCAGAAGTTGTGTAATGATCCTCGCCTTTGTAGCGGGAGCCTACTTTTTGAAAATATCTCCGGATATCAACAGGTTGATCAAAAAAGCCCTGCGGTATGTGGCCTGAGGAACGTACCAGCTACATTCTTAGACACCTGCGGGCATACTATCTTATGCCTGATGTGCAGATCAGCTACGGAACAAGCGAAGAGGATATAATAATGAACGCGGGTGGTCAGGGTTTTTTCGCAGGAAAGTCTGTAGATCCACCCTTTCGAAATTTTAAGGGTGTCCCTGTTTTGTTTTTTTCCGAAAGCAAAGCCCGCTTGTACGAAATTGAAAACGGAAAACTCCTGTTTCATGCGGACCTCTTTGCAGCCATCTTTTTCTTTCTTTCAGGATACCAGGAGGTGCACGGCCCCAGGAAAAATGAGCTCCGTTTCTATTCAAGTGAAAGCTGGCAGGCAAGAAACAACTGCCTCCAGGTGCCATTGGTAGATATTTATTTCGAAATCATAGCTGAAGCCATTGGGAAATTTACGGGCCAACAGGTTTACAGAAAAGAGGAAGGCTTGGTATTTTTATCACATGACATTGACAAACTCAGATCCGGCAGGACAGAGGGGGTGTTTAACGCCTTAAAGAAACTGCAGCTGTCTGAGGCATTGCGTGGGGCGGTTGCCAGAAAGGATCCCTGGGACAACTTATTGGATATAGCCGATATAGAGGAAAAGTATAAGGCCAGATCGACTTATTTTTTCCTCCCCGATAAAGGCCGGGCTGAAGGAGGAATAAACGCAGATTACAGCATATCTGACCCAGCCATCAGGCAGCAGATGCATGATCTTTTGGCAAGGGGCTGGGAAATAGGAGTCCATGGCAGCATAGGAAGCCATAGAAGCCCAGATTTACTGACCAGAAATTTGAAAGACACTAATTGTGAGGCGATAGGAAACCGATTTCATTTCCTTAATTTCAGTCTGTATCACACAATTGCTGCTTTGGAGCAGGCCCAAATAAAATATGATGCCTCCCTCGGTTTTCCCGATCACATAGGTTTTAGATTTGCCACCACCAGGCCCTTTAAACTTTACAACTTACGTAAAGAGAAGGTGAGTGAGCTGCTGGAAATCCCCTTGCATGTAATGGATACCACCTTACAACACAAAAAATATATGAATGTATCTCCCCGGCAAGCCTTAACTGAATTACAGGAAATGTTGCGGATCACACAAAAGTACGGGGGAGTACTAAGCGTATTGTGGCACAACAATTATTTTTCTGACCTGAAATATCCGGGCTGGCGAGAGACTTATGAGTCATTCTTAAATGGTGCAGAGGCCGAGGTTAAATTCGTGACTGGAAGAGAAATATATGAGCGATATAAGCAGATATAAAAATAAAAAGGTGGCCCTTATACAAAACCGGATCCAGCCCGGTGGGAGGTTTCAGGTAATGGCAGAAATGATTTTTGTATTGAACGAGTTGGGCATTGTTCCGGACGTGCTTACTTTCAGAAGCCGGTTGACGAGCGAAAATATACAGAACTTTTATTCCAGAAATCTGGATTTTCAACTGAAGTTGATCAAACCCAATCTTAAAATCCCATTTGAATGGAACATCTGGTGGTTTAACAAAGTGGTGTCGCCAAAACTGGGCAGTTACGATTTAGTAATTAACCACAACAACAGCAGTTACGGCTTATCCACAAGGACCAAAGTTTTGAGTTATGTGCATTTCCCCAGGAAGGCCCGTTTGATGAGTGGGCTTAAGGATTTTCATTTTCCGGAAAAAGGAAAGGTAAGCCGTATCAATGCCGGGAAGGATCTTTTTAATATAATGGCAAAGTTATATCAAAGGCATCAGGAGCATTCACCCGCGGACGTGCTGGTTGCCAACTCTGACTTTACCAGGCAAAATTTACTGAAGGCATATCCAGGTCTAAAAGGGGAGGCCATAGAAATCTTATATCCTCCTGTGGATATCGATCATAAGGAGAAGGGCCGGATAAAAGTGAGGCGGGTTGTAAGCCTGGGCCGTTTTAGCCCTCCTAAACGCCAGTTGGAGCAGATTGAAATTGCTGCATCGTTGCCACATCTCAATTTCATTTTTGTTGGTTTTGCCGGTGACTCTGGCTATTTTGAAAATTGCAAAGCCATGATACACGAGAAAAAGTTAAGCAATGTAAAAATAGTTAGCAATGCAGGTAGGGAAGAGGTGAACGAGATCCTGGAAAGCTCCTGGTTTTTTATCCATTCCATGCGCTATGAACCTTTCGGCATAACTCCGGTGCAGGCTATTGCAGCCGGATGTATTCCTGTGGTACATGATTCCGGTGGTCAGAAGGAAATTGTAGCTCTGGATGAACTTCGTTATTCAGATACAAATGGAGCTGTTGAAGTTTTGGGAAAGCTGTGCGCAGAAGGTGAGGAGATGCTGCAGGCAAAATCAAAAAATCTTTTGGAAAATATACAAAAGTTTGGCAGGAATGAGTTTCGGGAAAAATTTAAAACCTTGCTTAATAATTTACTTTAAATGAAAGCAAGTGAAATCTTGAAAAAGTACCTGGCGGATCAAAAGCTTTATTGGTCCACAATGAAGAGCAGAAGTAAAATACACGCCCTGCAGCGCGATTTTAGCGGCCTGTATCAGGAGACTCATCAGAAAGCCCGGCCCGTCTTTATCCTTTCCACCGGCAGGTGTGGTACCATGCTTCTTACCAATATATTGAAACAGGCCCGTGAACTTGCTGCGGTGCATGAGCCGTTTCCCGAACTTTCATATCATTCAAGCCTTGCGTTTAGCAGGCCCTTTGGTAATTCAGAATTGCGTACAGCGGTAGATACTGCTCGCTATGAGTACATTCGTGACGCGTATTTATTGAACAGGAGGTATGTGGAAACAAATACCCGGATCACCTTTTTTGCCTACTACCTGGCTGAACTGTTTCCCGAATCAAAGTTTCTTCATTTGGTAAGACATCCTGACGAGTTTATCAGAAGTGGGTTATCCCGCAACTGGTATAGTAATAAAACCCTCTATGACGAGGGGAGGATAAAGGATGACGAAAAATTTTTGAAATTCAATCAGGCTGAAAAGATTGCGTGGCTTTGGGCTGCTACCAATGGTTTTGCGGAAGAATTCAGACAACAGCATGGCAGTCGGTGCACCCGGTTAAAATCAGAGGATTTGTTTGCCGGTAACGAAAAAGTGGACGAGGTTCTTGACTTTCTGGGAATAAAATCCATTTCAAAATCAGTGATTAAAAAGGAAACCCGCTTTAAAATTAATAAAAGCAGGGAAAGAAGCCAGCAGGGGCTAGATATAGAATTGGAAGAAGTGGAAGGTTTTCAAAAATTAAAAGAACTCTATGGCTATTGATTTTATAAACTTACGAGGTCTGGTTACCCCGTCTTGGATAAAAAATATATGAAGAAGATTAAGAGATGGTATTCGCAGTACCGGT
>CAZNMG010000148.1:0-3842 GCA_964574075.1 uncultured Owenweeksia sp. | reverse complement strand
TTCTCGACAACTTCCTGTTTGATCTGAATAAAAAGCAACTTACAATATCGGCCAGTGATCTGGAGACTACAATAAGTGCCACACTGGAGGTGGATAGTGATGATGAAGGGCTGGCAGCTATACCTGCGCGCCTCCTGCTCGAGGGATTAAAAGCACTCCCCGAACAGCCGGTGACTTTTGTTCTCGATAAAAAGAACAACAGTGTGGAGATGAGTTCCGATTACGGAAAGTATTCATTGGCTTTTATTGAGGGCGAGGAATTTCCGAAGCTGCCCGAAATGGAGGATATAAGCACTACGGTAATACCTGGTGAAGTACTGGCCAGCGCCATCACCAAAACACTTTTTGCAGCCGGAAATGATGAACTGCGCCCGGTAATGTCGGGGGTGTTTTTTCAGTTTCATACCGATGGGCTCACCTTTGTAGCTACAGACGCCCATAAACTGGTGCGCTACCGGAGAAATGATCACAAAAGCGAGAACGCAGCTGAATTTATTATGCCGCGCAAACCGCTGAACATTCTTAAATCCACCCTGGCTTCAATGGGAGAGGAGGTTTCCATCCATTTCAATGAAACCAATGCGCGTTTTGAGTTTGAAAATATTGTGCTTACCTGCCGTCTCATAGATGGAAAGTATCCCAATTATGAAGCGGTTATCCCAAAGGAAAATCCCAATAAAATGGAGATTGAGCGCTCTACCTTCCTGAGCTCGGCAAAACGGGTAGCTATTTTCTCCAACAAAACCACACACCAGGTTCGCTTGAAAATGGCCGGCTCTGAATTACAGCTTTCAGCAGAGGATCTTGACTTCAGCAATAAGGCCCATGAAAGGCTTAATTGCAATTACCAGGGTGAGGATATGGAAATCGGGTTCAACAGCCGCTTTCTTACAGAGATGCTGAGCAACCTTGATTCGGACAACATCAGCCTGGAAATGTCGGCTCCCAATCGTGCGGGTATCATTTTACCTGCCGATGGTCTTGAGGATGGCGAAGACATCCTGATGCTGGTGATGCCGGTGATGTTAAACAGCTAGGCCCTCTCCCTGATGGATCTCCTGGTAGTAGCAGATGTTCACGGCTGCTTTTACACTTTCAGAAAACTTCTGAACGAACATTGGGATAAGGCGAATGACCTTCTCATCCAGGTGGGGGATCTCGTAAATAAAGGCCCGCACTCCGTCCTTTGCCTCAAATATTGGATGAAACTGGAGAAGGATTTCCCGGAAAGGGTTATCATGATAAAGGGCAATCACGAAATCAAGCTTCTCAGGAGCCTGGGCAAAAGCAGCATTTTTAATCGCGAGAGTCGTGTGAAAAGGAGCATGAAGCAGGAGAACCTCTCTCAGAAAAAAACAGGTAAGTGGCTGGAGAAACTTCCCCTGAAATGGGAGAACGAGCACATCCTTATCACTCATGCAGGCATCGGAAAAAAAGCATTGGATCCATACGATGAGGATGCCACTGACGGGGTATTGCACAATAAAGGCCCCCTTAAAAATGTGGAAAAGGTGCAGATAAAAGGGCATTCTATCGTGGAAGGGAATAAACCGGTTTTTAATCCTTCCGAAAATGCCTGGTACATTGATACCGGGGCCTGGACCAAAAAATACCTGTGTGCACTTCGGTTTTCCCCGGAAGGTGAAATGAAGGAAGTAATACGCGTGCCCACACAGCCTGAAGATCAAAAGCGAAAAAGCTACTTTTATTAAAAGCTTCATTTGCTTCTCCCATCTTTAGAATAGCACGCCCTTTCCTTGCCAGCTAAGGCCAAACTTCTACCTTTGCCGCGGTTAATAACAGAATAAAATTTGTAGCATGTCAATTGGCTTTTACGATATCCCCATTGCATTTAATGAGCCCATCAATTCATATGAGCCGGGCTCTCCCGAACGGAAAGAGCTTCAGGAAACCTATGATGCCCTGTGGAATGAAAAAATAGAGATCCCTATGGTGATAGGTGGAAAAAAAGTCACCACCGGAAACCACCAGCGAATACTACCTCCACACGATCATAAGCACGATGTGGGCTTTTACCACTTCGGAAAAGCTGAACATGTAACACAGGCTATTGATGCAGCACTCCACGCAAAGGAAAACTGGGAAGCAATGCCATGGGAGCACAGGGCTTCCATATTTTTAAAGGCCGCTGATTTAATTGCAGGCCCTTACCGCGCGCGTATAAATGCTGCCACGATGATCGGCCAAAGTAAAAATGCTTTCCAGGCCGAGATCGACTCCGCATGTGAGATCATCGACTTTCTGAAGTTCAACGTGCAGTATATGGAGCAGATCTATCACGATCAGCCCGAGTCTTCAACAGGCTTTTGGAACCGGATGGAATACCGCGCGCTCGAAGGCTTTACATTTGCTATCACCCCGTTTAATTTTACGGCTATTGCCGGAAATCTTCCTTCCAGTATGGCAATGATGGGTAACACAGTGGTGTGGAAACCATCACTCAGCCAGATATTCTCAGCTCATGTATTGATGGAAGTATTCGAGGAAGCGGGTGTTCCTGATGGTGTGATCAACATGATCTTTACCGATCCGCAGGAAACCAGTGATATTGTATTTTCTCACCCCGATTTTGCAGGGTTGCACTATACCGGAAGCACGAAGGTTTTTAAAAATATCTGGAAAACCATCGGCAACAACATTGATAAATACAAAACCTACCCGCGCATAGTAGGTGAAACGGGAGGTAAGGATTTTGTGCTGGCCCACCCCAGCGCTAATGCTGCCCAGGTGGCCACCGGTCTTGCACGCGGTGCTTTTGAATATCAGGGGCAAAAATGCAGCGCGGCATCACGGGCTTATATACCCAAAAGTATGTGGCCTGCCGTAAAGGAAAAATTGGTGAAGGATGTAAAATCCTTTAAGATGGGTTCGCCCCGCGATTTCTCCAATTTTGTGAACGCAGTGATCCATGAGCGCTCATTTGATGGCCTTGCTGCGTATATTGAGCAAGCTAAGAAGGATGACGGTGTGGAAATAATCGTTGGTGGAAACTGTGATAAATCCAAAGGCTTCTTTGTAGAACCCACAGTATTGGTGGTTAATGATCCCAGGTACGCCACCATGTGCGAAGAGTTATTCGGCCCGGTACTTACCATCTACGTGTATGACGACAGCAAGTATGATGAAACCATTGATCTGGTAAATACTACTTCTATTTACGGACTTACAGGGGCCATCTTTGCAAAAGACCGAAACGTTATTGCCGATACTGCCTATAAACTAAGACATGCTGCCGGCAACTTCTATATTAATGACAAACCCACCGGGGCTGTTGTAGGGCAGCAACCATTTGGTGGTTCCCGTGCCTCGGGTACTAATGACAAGGCCGGTTCAATGCTCAACCTGCTACGTTGGGTATCGCCACGTGCCATCAAGGAAACTTTCGTAACGCCTACAGATTACCGCTATCCTTTCCTTGAACAGGAAAAGTAGGCTTACATACTTAAGATTAAAATGCCAATCGGATTTCCCGGTTGGCATTTTTGTTTCTGAACATAGAAAGCCCTGTACACAAATCTTGAAGTAATACAGGAATTTCCTTATTTCGCAAACCTTACTTGTGTTGAAGCACCCTTTTTTCTCATTTTATTATGATCGCATTCCTTTCGCCTGCCAAAACCCTCGATCCTGAACCTTTGCAAATTGGTGAACCTACTGTTCCCCATTTTTTGACTGAGGCCGAAAAGGTTAACAAAAAGCTGCGCACTTTTTCGCGAAGAAAACTGATGGAGTTGATGTCGATTAGCAGCCAACTGGCCTCGCTAAATTACCAGCGCAATCAGGAGTGGGAGGTAGAGCATCAGAAGGGTACCAAACAAGCG
>CAZNMG010000147.1:0-17715 GCA_964574075.1 uncultured Owenweeksia sp. | reverse complement strand
CAGGTGAAAAGTTCCGTGGATAGCACCTATAATTTAACCAATCCACAGGCCGGAGATGCCATCTATGTGGTAGTGTATAAGCAAGGATGTGAGGCCTTGTCAGATACGCTCTACCTGTCTTTGAATACAGCTTTGAGTGAAAATAACCCTATGTGGGTGAATTGGTACCCTGTTCCGGTAAACGATATCCTCGTGATAGAATTTACCAAAGGCGGTAAATATGAAATCGTGGTTCATAGCAGCGCAGGCGCTATTTTAATCAGACAAGAAAATAACCTGAATGCAAATGAAAAGGTGCAACTGGATTTGTATCACCTTCCCTCGTCCTGTTACTATGTATCTATTAGATCCGATGAAGATTACGCTGTATTTAAGTTGCCGGTGAAACTTTAAGGGAGATCCGCAAAGGGTAAAAAAGATTTACGGGTATGTAACTTTGTTGTTGTAATGGCTTTCGATCCTGAAGGGTCACAAACTCCTTAAAAAATTCAAATGAAGGGAGGATATCGTTTTTTAACTTGGTCGGACATAAGTATTCCGCATTCTACCTCCTCTTAAACAACTTCCCTATTGTCTTCGCAATTTCATCAATGGGTTCCAGAATGGATGGGTTTTTAAAATCAATAGAGGAGCTGCCGCTTATGCCCACCTGTATGGGATAGATCAGGATAAAGCTGCTGGCTTTAAAATGCTTATTGAGATAGGTGGGGATATTGCTCATAGTGCTGTGGTAGGATGGCTGGTCTCTGCGGCTGAGCACCAAAATAAGGTTATCATTATTGCGGATATGGCTGGTTAAAATGAGGAAGTCATTCCAGTCGGTAAACTCCACGAATTCACAGTCAATGGGATGCTTCTTTTGGATATCGCGGATATAAGCGATGGTTTCCGGGGCCGCATGAAATACCAGCCGGGTTCCGGTGTTGCGGGCAATGTTCCACACTTTTATCAGCCAAAAAGGAAAGCCTATCTCCTTTTCCGCTTTTTCGGGAACCACCACAAGGTGCCTTTTGATGGTTGACAGTGGTTGAGCTGATTTATAAATAAGAGTAGTTGCATTGCAGCGCGTAAGTATCCCTTCGGTGAGGTGGCCCAGGAAAGAGTCGGTTATCCCCTGCCTGGCATGCAGCCCCAGAACAAGGTCTGTTATCTTATTTTCCCGGGCCACACTGGTGATGGCATTGGCAATACTCAGGTCATAGCGCAGCAACTCATTGAGGTAATTATCGGTGGCTGCGGCAGTGGTGGCAGCCTGCCGCAAAATTTTTCGCGCATTGCGCTCTGCCAGTTCATCATTGATATTATTGTTCACAATGTTCAGCGCATACAGTCCATGGGTATTTTCCCTTGATTTGATGGTAATGCTCAGGTTTACCAGTTCATTCGTGGTTTCTGAATTGCTAACGGGAATGAGAATCCGTTCCTGGTTTTCGTCATAGTCATCCTCCGGCCCGGGGGCTTCTGAAAGTACTATGTTCTTCGCCCCCTTCTGCGAAACAAATGAAGCTATGGTACAGGTGATCAGGATCATCAGAATGGTGCCGTTAAGAACGCTTTCGTTTAAAAGGCGGATGGGCTCCCCCGTGGATGTTTCGCCAAGAATAATGCTGTAGCCTATCAATACTGCCGCCAGCGTGGCTGCGGCCTGCGAATTGCTCAATCCGAAGATCAACCTGCGTTCGTCTACCGTAAAACCGTAGGTTTTTTGAGTAAGCCAGGCGGCAAGAAACTTAGCCGTTGTGGCAATGATGGTCATAATGATCGCCACTTTTATAGTTTCGAAATCTTTAAAAAATGCCCGGTAATCAATAAGCATCCCCACACCAATCAAGAAGAAGGGAATGAAGATGGCATTACCGACAAATTCGATCCTGTTCATGAGCGGAGAAGTGTGCGGAATGAGCCGGTTCATTGCCAGGCCTGTCAGGAAGGCCCCGATGATAGCTTCAATACCCGCCATTTCTGCGAGAACTGCTCCCAGGAAAACCATTGCCAGCACGAAAATGTATTGGGAAACATTGTCATCAAAACGCTTGAAGAACCATCTTCCGATAAGGGGAAAAATCAGAAGGACAATCAATCCAAAAATCAAAATGGAGACCGAAAGCCGCATCCAGAAGGCGGAATTCACCTCTCCTGTGGTCATTCCTACAATGACCGCCAGGACCAGCAGGGCCATAGTATCGGTGATCATAGTTCCACCCACCGTAATATTTACTGCACGGTTTTTAGCAATTCCCAGTTTACTGATCAGCGGATAGGTGATAAGTGTGTGGGAAGCAAACATACTGGCCAGCAGGACCGAAGTGGGAGCGGAAAACTCCAATAAATATATTCCGGTAAGTATTCCAAGGATCATGGGAATGCTGAAGGTGTACAAGCCAAAAACTATGCTCTTGATGCGGTTCTTTTTAAAATCTGCCAGATCAATTTCCAGCCCCGCCAGAAACATAATGTAAAGCAGACCCGCAGTGCCCGAGAGAATAATGCTGCTGTCACGCTCCATCAGGTTAAAACCATTGGGACCCACCACCGCCCCGGCAATAATGAGACCCAGCAAATGCGGGATCTTAATTTTATTGAGCAGGATGGGCGCAAAAAGGATGATCACCAGGATCAGAAGGAATTTTAGAACCGGGTTAGTCAGCGGTAGCGTAGTATCAAATATGGTTAGCAGGCTCATTTTTGTAGTAATTCTTCGAAATGAATAGGTGATACCGGTGGTCAAACACTATTTTTTCTGAATTTGCCCTCGTCCTGACCACGTTCAAAGATATCGGGTGAGGGAAAGCGAAATTCGGGCGGAAGAATAAATTTCTCCTGTTGCAAAACACTGATTATGCTGCTATTCTTCCCATTGCCTTTATAAGTGTACCATTTTAGTGAATTACCTATATCTTCGCACTACTTTTCTCTCCATCAATACCGCCTGTTCTCCTTGATTTTAAGAAGGATAGCGTTATCAAAAAGAACAACTGCTGAAGTATTCTCAACAAGTGAAAATTACGCTGTTTCTCTCATTAGTTCTTTGCGCGGCCCTGCTTTCCGCCAAAGTACCACCTGTTAAAGGGGAAGATCTTTCCTTTCCTCCGCCCCGCATAATCCGAACCTGCTGCTCCTTTGGAACGGACCTTGCCATTGCAGGGATCCCTTTTATCCGCCAGACAGATATCACTGCTGTGGACCTGGTTGGGAAGCACCAGTATATGGGGAATAAGGAGGAAAACAACGGCATTATTTACACCAGACGGGGCGGCTTTATTGATCTTGGCCACCTGCGCGATTGTGCCGACTGGACCGCTTATCTCTACAACCTGATAGAATCCCAGCAGCAGAAGGGAGGAAAATTGGTGATTGACCTTGGAAGCGAAGGAGGAGCAAAAACTTTAACCCTCAATTTGCCCACGGGATTTAATAATGCCCATGATCTGGCGGGTAAGATCGCGTTTGATCTCTCCCTCTGGCACGAAATTGCCACCTGGTTTGGCTCGTCCTATATCCCGTTGATCCCCGAGCGCTATTCCAGCTTTTCCCCGGAAGATATGTACTCCAACCTCCTTGGGGTAAAACTGGGCATACGTGCCCTCAAAAGCCCGTTGAGCTACGATGAGGCTATGACAGAACTTATCAACCATACGCTGGACAGCCTTCAGGCTGTAGCTACTCTTGAGGAAACCTACGCTGCCATGCAAACCGTGGAAAACATCTGGTGGGCGAAAAAATCATTGCCCAGCAAAAACATTCTTATCCTTCGCAATATGGAATCAGGTAATCAACTGGTACCCTGGCTTATTCCCAGCGAAGGAGTGGCCCCATCCCCGGTTGTTCTCGATGCACCGGATCCCGGCCTTTCCGAGTTATATGAATTAAGCATCAAACTCAATCTAAAATTCCCCGTACGATCTATCCTCCTCCCGGCAGAAGGCCGGACCATTACCCAAAAGGACTTTGCCCACCTTATAGAATACATCGAAAAGGAAGAAAAGGCAAGAAAGCAATTTAGCCCCACCGCAACCAATGAACCGGAAATTTCCGGATTGTAAACTAATCACCATATAGATTCGAAAGAAGCACTCAGCCACTCCGGCTTTCTTTCCCTGAAAAGGTATCGTCTATCTTTGTCGGCCAATTCCAGATTCTATGTCCTCCCCGTTAATTCCCATTATTTCAAATAACCTCGGCATCAGTACCGGGCAGGTACAAAACACAATTTCCCTTTTAGGGGAAGGTGCCACTGTTCCTTTTATTTCACGTTACCGTAAAGAGGCCACCGGCAGCCTGGATGAGGTTCAGGTGGCCAATATTCAGCAGGAGCTGAAGAAGCTTGAGGAAATTGAAAAGCGGAGGCAGACCATTCTCGACAGCATCCGCTCCCAGGATCAGCTCACGCCTGAGCTGGAAAGTAAGATCGATGCCACCTGGGATCTCACCACTTTGGAAGACCTGTACCTCCCCTACAAGCAAAAGCGTAAAACGCGCGCTTCGGTGGCCCGTGAAAAAGGTCTGGAACCGCTGGCCGGAACCCTGATGAAACAGGAGATCTCGGATGTTGAAAGTTTTGCCCAGCGCTTTGTAAAGGGGGATGTGGGTTCTGTGGACGATGCTCTGGCCGGTGCCCGCGATATTATGGCCGAATGGATGAATGAAAATCCGCACGCCCGTAATACTATCCGCAGGTTATTCAGCCGCACCGCAGAAATCAGCGCTAAGCTGGTAAAGGGAAAAGAAGAAGAAGAAGCGGCAAAATACCGCGATTACTTCGAATTCAGCGAACCACTAAAACGCTGCCCCAGCCACCGTATGCTGGCCATAAGACGGGCCGAAGCCGAGGGGCTGCTGCGGGTACACATCCTTCCCGATGAGGAGGATGCCCTTGAAGCATTGGAGAAGATATTTGTAAAAGGAAGAAATGAAGCTTCGGGGCAGGTAAGCCTTGCGGTGAAGGATTCTTATAAAAGATTGCTGAGTTCTTCCATTGAAACAGAGTTTAAAAATACAAGCAAGGAAAAAGCCGATGAGGAGGCCATAGCCGTTTTTGCGGAAAACCTTCGTCAATTATTGATGGCCCCTCCCCTTGGCCCCCAACGGGTGCTGGCCATTGATCCTGGCTTCAGAACAGGCTGCAAGGTGGTGGCGCTGGATGAGCTAGGCGGTTTGCTCACCAATGAAAATATTTATCCTCACCCACCCCAATCCGAAAGCGGGCCCGCTGCGGCTAAGATCAGCCGCCTTATTGAAACCTATAAGCTCGATGCCATTGCCATCGGCAACGGTACGGCCGGTCGCGAAACAGAAGATTTCATTCAACGCAAGGTGCGGCTGAAACCGGGCGTGGAGGTGTATGTGGTGAATGAGGCCGGAGCGTCCATTTACTCCGCTTCCAAAGTGGCCCGGGAAGAATTTCCCAATTATGATGTCACCGTGCGTGGAGCTGTTTCCATAGGCAGACGATTGATGGATCCGCTGGCGGAGCTGGTGAAGATTGATCCAAAGAGCATTGGCGTAGGCCAGTACCAGCATGATGTGGATCAGAATAAACTAAAACAAAGCCTGGACCTGGTGGTGGAAAGCGCGGTGAACCAGGTGGGTGTAAATTTAAATACAGCAAGTAGACATCTACTCACCTATGTATCCGGTCTGGGGCCAAAGCTGGCTGAGAACATTGTAAAGCACCGCGATGAAAACGGGGCTTTCACTTCCCGAAAGGAATTGAAGAAGGTGAGCGGCCTCGGGCCAAAGGCTTTTGAGCAAAGTGCGGGATTTCTTCATATAGCGGGAGGCGACAATCCTTTGGATAATTCGGCCGTGCACCCGGAGAGTTACAGCATAGTGGAGAAAATGGCAAAAGATATGGGACGCCAGGTTTCATCACTTATCGGGGCCACCAAAAAACTGGAAGAAATTGATCTTAACCTTTATGTTACCAAAGATGTAGGGCTGCCTACCCTTAAGGATATCATTTCAGAGCTGGGCAAGATTGGTCGCGACCCACGAGGAAAAACAGAGGTTTTCTCTTTTGATCCCAACATCCGGAAAATGGAAGACCTCCGGGAAGGCATGATACTGCAGGGCCTGGTGAGCAACATCACCAAATTCGGAGCTTTTGTAGATATCGGTGTAAAGCAGGATGGCCTGGTGCACATTTCTCAACTGGCTGATCGTTTTGTGAGCGATCCTACCGAAATTGTGAAGCTACAGCAGCAGGTTACCGTGAAGGTACTGGAGGTGGATACGGCAAGGAAGAGGATACAATTGAGTATGAAGGAGGTTTAATGTGTAGGGAGAGGATTAAGAGTAGGTATTTTGCCACGAAAGTCCAACCACCCCTGCCCCTCCTTATCTAAGGAGGGGAGATCCTTCGAACGGCTATGGAATTTATACCAGTACTCTTTCTATTAACGACCCAGCAGAAGAGGTGTGCCCCATACCTTAGGGCGGAAATCCTTTGAAACTACCATTGTCAATGAAACCCATAACATCTTCCTGTGAGCCTGAACGCTCTCCCCTCCTATTTTAGGAGGCCGGGGGTGGTAAAAACTACTTCTGAAATGCCTCTCACAGATGGCAGTGACTATATTCTGCAGTTTCCACCAGGAGGGATGTCCAAATCAAACCACCTCCTTTATTTCGATCTTCTGACCATTAAATTCTACCTTTTCCCCTGCCTTTTTACCTTCGAGAGCTTCATAGACGGGGCTCTTCGTAGATATGCCATTGTACTTTTCACCTCCTACCTCAAAAGTGCGCTGCGGTACTGAAACCACCAGATTTAACAAACTGGTCTTCACCAATGTAGAAGGCCCCACTTCATTCTTTTCACCAAATGACTTATAATCCTCAAGGTAATTGATCTCCTCCTTCAGGTTATCCAGGGATTCATTTTCCACACGGGCTTCCCTCAACATCGCTTCTGTCTGGTCTTCCATTATGGAATCCTGGTCCATATCTGCCTCGTTGATGCTATTCACCTGGTCGCGCTGAAACCGGCTCAACTCATTAAAGCGGGATTTCTTCCTTTCCAGGAGAGTTTCGAATACTTTATACTTTGTCCTCAATTTGTCCTCGTTCATCAGGGTAAATATTTATTACTTCTCAACTGAAAGCCGCTATTTTTGTTTGCCAACACTATGAAGCTGTCCCACGATCCTCATGAATTTAAAAGAGTGCTCTATGAGCAATGCCTGAAATTGGTAAAGGGGAAACTTGACACCCTAAATGCTGCTTATACAGAAGCAAGTGAGGCACTACAGGCGGAGTCGCGAAGCACGGCAGGCGATAAGCACGAAACAGGGCGGGCGATGATCCAGCTTGAACAGGAAAAAATGGGGCGCCAGCTAAAGGAAACTCAGAAACTCGAGCAAATGCTGGCAAGGGTACCTCATGCGAGGAGTCATAGCCAGGTAGAGTCGGGAGCATTGGTCCAAACTGAGAAGGATATTTTTTTTGTAGCTGCGGGACTGGGAACTGTCCGGATAGGCGAAACAGAGGTTATTGTTTTGGCGCCAGCCTCTCCCCTGGCTCAAGCTATTTTACGGAAACGTGCGGGAGATTCTGTAGAATTCAACAGCTCAATAATTAGAATCGTAAGCGTTTATTAATCTCTGGTCCGTAAATAGTCGCTCTTACTTCCCTTTTTCTTTAAGGAAATGGAATTGACGACTCTTTTCACCAGCCGAAATCGTCACTGTCAGGCGGTTCCCCTTTCTCCTGTATTCGATCCTCTTTGGGAAATCGTGACCAAGGTTTTCGCAGATAAGGCTGTTAGTACTCATTTCAATGATCTTAAAAGGAACGGGTACAGCATTATGAGGCACATCGGCAATGTAGTAGAAGTCATCTCCTTTCCTCGAAATTTCGAGGGTTTCTGTAAGAGAGGTATCTTTTCCATTGGTGGAATAGCTGATTCCGGTGAACTGTTCCTCTGAAACCCTGTCCCACGCTTCAATGGAAATAATACCTTCACTTTGCTCCACGGCTACCCATCGCCCCAGCAGCCAATTAAGCGAGGTGAGATCCGGATCCTGAACAGGAGATAATAGTATTGAGGTGACTAATAAGCCGAGCATAGAAGAAATTTACGGCTAAAGATACGGTACAGCTTCTTTCATTCAGCTTTCCTAATCCTCTTTAGAAAAGTGGGATGTGAGCTCATAGGTGTCGATCCATTTGACGCCTCTTTGAAGGGCATTAAGGCGCATTGCAGCCAGAAAGCCCTGAGGAAGCTCAGACCTCTTTACATCAAAAATTGAAGGTGCCGGTGCGTTTTTAAAATACTGCTGTGTTGCCATCGCTGTAGGTTTTTACCTACAACAAAACAGATTGGACTTAAGTTTAGGCTGAGTACCCTATCGATGGCCTTTTTTACTTCTTTTACGGCCTGGCCCTTTCCGTTCACGGCTTCCGGCATCATCGCGGTTTACACGAATCTCCCTGCCATTCATTTTGGTACCATTAAGCGATTGCACCTTGCCTGCAGAAGAACTTTGAATGTCGATATAGGAATGCTTGTCTTCGAGTGTAATGCGGCCGATATTTTCGCCTTTCAACCCGGTGTTATCACATACGAACCGGAGCAGGGCACCTTTATTCATATCGTCCATGCGTCCAACGTTTATAAAAAAACGCTGCATGCCGGCCTCCATTCCACCAGGTGTTTTCCTGCTGCGCTCCCGCCTTTGTTCGCCTGACTTTCCGCTATCCTCTCTTATTCGCGAGGTATCATTTAGATCGGTAAGGGAATTATTTTTGGCAATGCGTTCCATTTGGCGGCTCACCATCTTGGCAATTAACTCCTCCTTGGTATAATCCTGAAGAAGGGTCATTGCCGCAGTCCACGCACGCGCGTCAAGGTTTGCAGTATCCTGTGCTGCCAATTTGCCTGCCCAGTGATTGATCCTGTTTTCGGCAATCTCTTCGGGGGCCGGAATCAGTGCCTTTTGAAATGTTATTCGGAGCTTATTCTCTAAAAACTTCACCCTTCGCATTTCGCTTTTGGTGATTAGTGAAAGAGAGATACCCTTTTTTCCGGCACGGGCGGTTCGGCCGCTCCGGTGGGTATAATATTCTGCATCATCCGGTAGGGCAAAATGGATAACATGGGTAAGGTTGTTTACATCGATGCCACGGGCGGCTACATCAGTAGCGATGAGCAGCTGCAGGGTTTTGCTTCGGAAACGTTTCATAACCGAGTCGCGCTGGCTTTGGGAAAGGTCTCCGTGAATGGGTTCGGCTGCATAGCCGCTTTCCACAAGATCTTCGGCCACTGATTGGGTATCGCGCTTGGTGCGGCAAAAAACCACGCCATACATCTCGGGATCAAAATCCAGAAGTCTGCGCAACGCCTCCACCTTATCAGAGGCTTTTAGTATCGCAAACTGGTGTTCAATATTTTCATTTACTGCCTGCCCCGTATTAATTCTCACCTCCTTGGGATCGTGCATGTAATTTTTAACAATACGCTTAATTTCCCCGGGCATGGTGGCCGAAAAAAGCCAGGTATACTTTTCAGCAGGGGTTTGCGCAAGTATGGTATCCAGTTCATCTTTAAAACCCATGTTGAGCATTTCATCAGCCTCATCGAGTACCACATACTCCAGCTGATTCAGCTTTATGGCTCCGCGCTTGCTAAGGTCGATGAGGCGTCCGGGTGTGGCTACCACTATTTGAGCCCCCCTGCGCAACTCGGACATTTGGGAGGAAATACTTGCTCCCCCAAATACACAAACCACATTGAGCTTGCCCATATACCTGGAAAAAGCCTCCAGTTGTTGCGCAATTTGCTGAGCAAGTTCGCGTGTAGGCGCCAATACCAAGGCCTGCGTATGACGCTCCTGCATATCGATCATTTCAATAAGCGGCAACCCGAACGCGGCTGTTTTGCCGGTTCCCGTTTGTGCCAGGCCTATAAAGTCCTGCGGATTGGAAAGCAATGTGGGAATAGTCTGTAGCTGGATGTCAGTAGGATTCTCAAAGCCCATTTCCTGGAGACTTCTGAGAACCGGCTGGGAAAGCCCAAGGGCTTCAAAATTCTTCAAAATCTAAAAATACTTGATGTGGCGCAAAGATAAGGTAAGTTTCTGATGTGCCGCTATTTCACAACAGCTATGTAACGTTCCCGAAATGATTGGCCTTTCAGTGGAAAAATAAGTCATATCAATTTTAATATCGATATTGAAATATTATATATTTGTGCGAACAATCTTACACTTCTGAGTTTAAAGATTTGGAATTAGTCATCAATCTTAAAAACAGAAGTTATGCTACGATGGGTTCTTATTTTTTTGGTGATCGCGCTTATTGCTGCACTATTTGGCTTTGGCGGAATAGCTTCCGGAGCGGCCGGAATTGCCAAGATCATATTCTTCATCTTCATAGTCCTTTTTGCTATTGGGCTAATAATGAGATTGGTTAGAGGTTAAAACTAGATTAAAAAATGTCATGATAGGAAATTTGTTGCAAGAGGATTTCAGAAATGAAAACTCCAGAGCCCTTAAAAGGTACTTTAAAGAAATGGCTGATGAGTTGGGAGCACCTAAAGTGGTGAGCGACAGGAAATACCAGCCGTATCGCTTATCAAAAGGCCAATAACCTGAAGAGGTTGACGATTCACGCCTATCAGCTAAATGTGAATTTCATTGATCTACTTTAAGGCTGTTTCATACTTTTGAAGCGGCCTTAATTTTTTGAATGTTACTATCGCTCTTTTATCTTATTTCCGGAATACTGGTAATTGGAACCCTCCTGCCTTTCATAAGAAAGGATCACTGGACGTTTCGCGTTTTTGAATTTCCCCGCTTACAGAAATTATTTCTTGTGCTGGTGGCACTGGTTTTAGGATTTCAGTTATTGGAGGGAAATTCCCTGGTACCCTGGGCACTGGGCATCCTTACTGCCATTTTCATTTACCTCGTCTACCTAATCTTTCCTTTTACCCCTTTCAGCAAAAAATCAGTGGCTGGTGCGCCACATTCCGATACCTCCTTTAGCCTTCTTATTGCCAATGTTTACCAGGATAATAAGCGCTTCCATAAATTGCGAAAGCGAATAGAGGCTACTCAGCCCGACCTGATCCTTTTGGTGGAAACCGATAAAAAATGGCTTGAAGGATTAAAGGAGTGTACAGACCCTTATCCTTACCGCATAGAGCATCCACGCGACAACACCTATGGCCTGCTGTTTTATTCAAAGCTCGAGATTCTCACCCACGAGATCCGCTTTCTTGTAGATCAGGAGTTTCCAAGTATAAAGGCAGAAGTAAAACTTCCCTCCGGTGCAACAACGGTATTTTATGGAGTTCATCCCCCACCTCCCTCTCCCACTGAAAATCCCTATTCAACAGAGCGCGATTGTGAACTGTGGCTCGTTGCCAAGGAGGTGGAGACGGATAATCAGCCGGCAATAGTGGCAGGTGACCTCAACGATGTAGCCTGGAGCTACACCACCGATCGTTTTCTCGAAATCTCGGGATTAAATGATCCGCGCAGAGGGCGGGGTATCTACTCTACCTTTCATGCTCAAAATATGCTGATGCGCTGGCCTCTGGATCATATTTTTTGTTCCGACCATTTTAAACTGGTAAAAATGAAAAGGTTAAAAAGCATAGGATCTGATCACTTCCCCGTTTATGTGGAACTATCGTCAGAAGTTGCTTCGCGCCAGCGATAAAATGAAGCCAGCAAAAAGTAGGCTCCATAGCATACCGTGCCTAATGCTATAATCGTGAGCAACAATTTTCCCCAGGGCTGAATAATAAGGTAGAGGAAAAGACTTTCCTGTCCGTTGGCATAAGACATGTCGCTATAGTAGATGGCGAGTGCAAAAAGCACAGCAAGTAATAAAAGGGTGAAGCCATAACTGATGTAGCCTGCCATTCCGGTAAGGCGAGCCAGTCGGGGGCTCGATTCATAGAAATTGCGGCCGGTGAGCATGATCCTGTACTTTCCGGTAAAGGCCAGGTAAAAAAGGGTTATCGCATTACCCAGTAGGCCTATGGAGATAATTCCGATCACCCATTTGCCCCATCCCGCATACAACATTCGTTGCAGGCTCCCGGGCTCACCGGGATAGTAAAGAAAGTTTCCTACATACCAGTTGTACAGCTGTACCACCGAGTGCCCACTCAGAAAAAGGTAAAGCAATAAAGGTCCCAGCCAGGTAAACCGGATGAAATAGCCGGCATAATTCCTTTCATATCCTTCCACGTTTAGCACCATCTGAAAGTACTTCCAGGCTGAATAGCATAATAATCCCATTGCCATTAAAGCAACGATGAGGCGACCAAACCAGCCGAGGGTAATGATGTATTGGATGATCTCAAACAGGCCTACCGGCTCTCCGCTGGGGATGTAGGTGGCCATAATAATGAGTGTTCCGAAAATCAGGTAAACGACCCCTTTGGATACCAATCCTACCTGGGCCACCCGCTTTGTCCATTGTTCGTAGTTCGGAGCCATTGTAAACTGCTGACGTCAGGTTTTAGAAGCGTGAATATAACAACAAGATTTTTTTAAACTGGAATTGCCTAGCCTATTTCAAAAGAAAGGAGCTGGTAACGCAGGAGCTCCGAAACAGTTTTTCAGCGGGCTTTTGAACCGAGAAAAATGTTTGGAGGCGAGGAAGAGAGCATTTTTCTGAGAGGTACTTAAAAAGACTTCAGGCACCGAAACCCAGCTCGAGATGAAACTGCGCTCAATACCTGAAGTCAAAACAATGGAAACCTGAACTAATTTTAATGCTTCATCACCTTTTCTGTGGCTATTTTCTCCCCCTGTTTAAACACCACCAGGTACTCTCCTGCAGGGCTATCTGCAAGGTCCACCTCGCCTTTAAAGTTACCTTCGTTGCTGGTATGCCGCTGATCGCTTACCAGCTGTCCGCTTAGGCTGTACACCCGTACCTGCATCTCACCAGGACTTGCAGTTTCCAATTCATAACTAAATTGGCCCTGGGTGGGATTGGGAAACAGCCGGATTTCTTCCGTAGTGAGCTTGTGTGCTGAATTTAAGTCAACGCCCAACTTCTTGCTCAGCATAGCCTTTTCCGAGTCACCGAGCTCCCGACAATATACCCTGAACCTTAAATTACGGAGATGATCAAAGTTTGCATCATCATAGCATACAGTGTTAAACCTGATATGATCTCTCCTTTCTCCCAGTGTTATTGAAAACGTTTCCTTTTTTCCATCGCGAAGCAATTCTACTTTTACCACATCCTCAGGTTTCCGATCCATTAATTCATTAACCAACTCCTGCATATCACCTATTGACTCGCCATCCAGTGTCATTAGAATATCGCCCCCTTTCAGCCCCGCTTTTTCCGCTGCCGATCCCTTTATCACGGTTTCAATCAAAATATGGCCCCCCTCTTCTTCCGTCCTGTTTTTACCCATTACTCCCAAAAAAACTCTTTGCCCACCTTCAGCTATTTGGCGATGGTTTTTTCTGAATTCCTCAAAATCAAAATTACCTTCATCACCAAAAGAATATGAGTAGGAATAGGGTCTGCTGCCACTTCCCCTGATCACCACATCCATTTCACCATTTGCGAAATCGAGGTCAATGTTTTCCAGATCCTTAATTTCCGATTCAGATATATCCGCTGGGTCAAACTCTTTAGTAATATGCCGGGTTTCCCCATCTTTATGGATTATTATCTCCACCGTTACCGGCTTCTTCTGGTCAGTTGATTGTTCTTGTGTCTGCGAAGAAACTACAGCGGGAAGTGCGGTGAAAATACCGGCTATGGCGAGGAAGGCGTATTTGTTGATCATGGTTTTAAATTTTGGTTCACAGCTAAATTAGCCTTTAAAACCCTCAGCAATAGTTAATTATAAAGTTAAAGAATGGTTAAAAATTAACAGGACGTTAATACCGGAATGGAAGAATACTTTTTTAACTGCCCGCACTGCTTCACAGAGGTATCTGTGATGGTGGATCCTTCAATTCCCGTTCAGCAGTACATTGAAGATTGCGAGCGCTGCTGCAACCCGCTGGAGATTACGGTAAGGATTGAAGAGGGTGAAGTGGCGGAATTTACTGCCCAACCTATAGGGCAATGATCAAAGAGCGATAAGGCCCTCAATTTCCTCGGCCTGCAGATAGCGGTCTATCACACGTTCGGGGCTCATCATCAATTCCTTGGCCGTGATACTGATGTAGTTTCCCTTACTCGACTGGCGGGTGTTTACCTGTGCCTCGCGCGTATTAAAAAGGCTCTCCACCTTTGCCAGCCTTTCATTATCAGCTGGTATGATGAATTTGAACATGTACACCGTAGGCCACTCAAATCCTTCCGACAATTGTGCCCTCAGTTTTTCATACCTTTCCTTTCTGTTGCTCATAACTTCTCCTTCTTGATCAACGAATTTAAGTTAACTTTTAAATTTTGCCGCATGAAACCCATCCAATCATGGTTTGATGAATATGGTGAAAGTCACCAAAACCCCACCAATAAACTCATACACTGGATATGTGTTCCGCTGATTTTCTTCAGCATCATTGCGCTGCTGGCTTCCATACCGGTGCCATGGCTGAAGCAATATTTTGAACCTGCATGGCAACCGTATATACACTTTGGGAGTTTGCTGATTGTTTTGGGCCTACTGTTCTACGTTCGGCTTTCCCTGCCAATGTCGCTGGGGATATTGTTGTTTAGCCTTCTGTGTCTTCAGGCAATAGTTTGGCTGAATACCCTCAGCATCCCCCTCTGGCAAATTTCTCTTCTTATTTTTGCTGCCGCATGGGTTGGTCAGTTCGTAGGGCATAAAATAGAGGGTAAGAAGCCTTCCTTCATTAAGGATCTCCAGTTTTTGATGATTGGCCCGGCATGGCTCATGGGATTCATCTATCGTAAATTGCACATCAGGTATTAAAAATGGATAAAACGCTGCGCGTAGTAATTACCGGAGGCCCCGGCACCGGCAAGTCCACGATCTTACAAACTCTCGAAAACAGAGGATATCACTGTCATACAGAAGTATCGCGAGCCGTGATAAAAGAAGAGTTGGCAAGGGGAAGTGAGTTATTGCCCTGGCGCGACCTTACCGGGTTTAGCGATAAGGTTTTTAAAGGTCAGCTGGCTCAGTATCATGCGGCCGATGAAGGAAAGATCAACTTTTATGACCGAGGGCTTGTGGATGTAATTGCTTACCTCAAAAAGGATTTTTTGCCCACAACCACCCTGGAGGAACTCATCGATCACTATCCCTACTTTAACAAGGTATTTGTAACCCCCCCCTGGCCGGAGATTTATGCGCAGGATAAGGAGCGGAGAGAAGATGTAGCCACCATGAATGCCATTCATGAAGCCCTGGTAAAAGCCTATCAGCAATTTAATTACGAGGTGATAGAAGTTCCCAAAGTAGAATCACCGGAACGTGCCAATTTTGTGCTGCGGCACCTCGAACTTGCATGACCAGTGATATCCACCAAATTTTAAAGGATTACTGGGGGTTCAATGCTTTTCGTCCACTGCAGGAGGAAATTATCAACTCCGTTTTAGAGAAGCATGATACCCTCGCCCTGCTTCCTACAGGAGGCGGAAAGTCGTTGTGCTTTCAGGTTCCGGTAATGGCGCAGGAGGGTATTGGCGTGGTTGTATCCCCTTTGATCGCACTGATGAATGACCAGGTAAAAAACCTGAAGAGGATAAATATTCCCGCTGTTGCCATCACTTCGGGCCTCACCTATCGCGAAATTGACCTGGCGCTTGAAAACAGCGTCAATGGCCTTTATAAATTTCTATATCTCTCCCCGGAAAGGCTCCGGTCAGAACTGGTAAGGGAGCGCCTTAAGCGCATGAAGGTAAACCTGCTGATAGTGGATGAAGCACACTGCATCTCTCAGTGGGGATATGATTTTAGGCCTCCTTATGTGCAGATTGCTGAGGTGCGTGAATTACTGCCTGCTGTACCTGTGCTGGCACTTACCGCTACAGCAACTCCCAAAGTTGTACAGGATATCCAGGAGAAACTGGATTTCAAGGAAGAGAGGGTAATTCAGAAGAGTTTTTACCGTCCCAACCTTTCCTATAATGTGAACCAAACAGAACGAAAATGGACAAAAGCGCTCCAGATTCTTCACCGCATCAAAGGCTCGGGCATAGTGTATATGCGCAACCGCAAGCATACGGTAGAGGTGGCACAATGGCTGGTAAAAAACGGGATTGATGCCAGCCACTACCACGCAGGCCTCAATCCGAAGGAGCGCACGCAAAGGCAAATGGATTGGGTAAAAGGTAAAACCCGCATCATCGTTTGTACGAATGCTTTTGGGATGGGAATTGATAAACCTGATGTGCGACTGGTTTTGCACCTTGACCTGCCTGATTCGTTGGAGGCCTATTTCCAGGAGGCGGGCCGGGCCGGGCGTGACGGGGAAAGAGCCTATTCTGTGGTGCTGGTGGGGCCATCCGATCTTGCGGATATGAAAAGGCGGTACCTTGAAAATTTTCCGGATCTCGAATTTATAAAAAGAGTGTACCAGGCCCTGGCCAATCATTTCCAGCTGGCCACAGGCACTGGAGAAGGCCAGAGCTTTGGCTTTGATCTTAATGAATTTGCGAGAGCCTACGATTTACCTATCCTTAAGACCTACTCCGCTTTAAGCATTCTCGAAAAGGAAGGCCTGCTGTCCCTGAGCGAAAATTTTCGCCAGCCTTCGCGGCTAATGTTCAGGGTTGACCGCACCACACTTTATGATTTTCAGCTGCGAAACCCCAAACTTGATCCGCTTATCAAAACCCTGTCACGCTCGTATGGGGGTCTCAATGTAGAGTACACCAGCATCAATGAAGGCCTGCTGGCGCAGCGGCTCAAAACCACGGAGCCTGTTATAGCCAAAACATTGCTTCACCTCAAAAAGCAGGGCATCCTCGACTACATTCCCAGCAAAGGAGATAGCGAAATAACCTTTTACCAGGAGCGTCAGGTGGTAAGCTACCTCTCCGTTTCGGATGAAAATCTGAAGCATAGGTTGGCTGACCGGAAAACAAGAGTTGGGGCTGTGGAGAATTTTATTTTGAATGAGAAAAAGTGTCGCAGTATTCAACTCCTCAAATATTTTGGCGAACGCTCAGAAAAGGTATGCGGTCACTGTGATGTATGCCGCAGAAAAAAGGCAACCGGCCTTTCGGACCAGAGTTTTTTGGAACTAAAACAAATGATCATAACCGCTTTGGAAGGATCTCAACCCATAGCGGCAGATGCACTTTTGGAAAGGATAAAGGCACCTGAAAAAGACACGCTGGTAGTGGTGAGGTGGCTGACAGATGAAGGCACGCTGACAATGAGCAACGGTTTTTTAACTGTTGCGGATGAAAACAATAAAAGATGACCAATCATTTTTAACTTTACCCCTACGAATAATTGATTCATGGAAAAGCCACTCTCTATCCTTGCAGCACTATTGCTGTTCACTCAGCATGGGTTTTCGCAGTTTATTAATCCTGAGCCTATCATAGCAGGAGCTCAAAGCGACATCAACTACCTTGCGAAAGGATACCTTTCACCGGTAGGCAAGTCTCTGGTGCAGGGGGTAAATAATGGATGGAACCTTACCCCACCTCCAGAGGGCTTTTTTGTACAGCTTTTTGTAAATCCCACTTTTGTTTCGATCCCTTCTGAGGAGCAAAGTTTTTTAATAGAAAACAATAAGCTTACCGAACTCGAACTGGTCAGTAACACCAGCGAAAATGCCTCGGCCCCTTCACCAACGGCAT
>CAZNMG010000146.1:0-4879 GCA_964574075.1 uncultured Owenweeksia sp. | reverse complement strand
CTGATTGCGACCTCATCACCATCGAAATTGAAAATGTGAGTACGGAGGCCCTATCCCAACTGGAGGGGGAAGGAAAGAAAGTTTACCCCCGGCCGGCTGTGCTCAACATCATCAAAAATAAGTGTCTGCAAAAGGAGTTTTATCGCAAAAACAAGATACCCACAGCGCCATTTTTCACATTTGAAAATCTCTCGGATCTTGAGGTGAAACTGGTTGAAAGTGGCATGAGCCCTCCCTTTGTATGGAAGGCAGCCGCAGGAGGGTACGATGGCCGCGGAGTAAGCATAATAAGTGGTGCCTCGGATCTTATAACGCTGCCTGATATTCCGGGATTAATAGAAGAAAAAATTGCTTTTGATCGGGAAATAGCGGTGGTTACAGCCCGTTCACCACGAGGTGAAGTAAAGAGTTTTCCGGTGGTGGAGATGGAATTCCAGCCCACTGCAAACCAGGTAGAATTCGTTTTCAGCCCTTCGGAAATCGAACAGCAAATACAATTCAGGGCTGTTCAGCTGGCAGAAATGTTGGCAGAAAAGCTGAATCACGTGGGTTTACTGGCGGTGGAAATGTTTGTACTCCCCGAAGGTGACATTCTTGTAAATGAGGTGGCCCCGCGGGTGCACAATAGTGGACATCTCACCATTGAAGGCAACACCACCTCACAGTTTAACCAGCACCTGCGTGCCATACTCGACCTTCCTTTGGGCAGTACAGACATTATTTTCCCTACAGTAATGGTTAATCTTACAGGAGAAGAAGGACACGAGGGGCCGGTACTTTACGAGGGAATTGAAGAACTGATGGAGATGCCCGGGGTATATATACACCTTTATGGAAAGGCCGAAACCCGCCCTTTTCGCAAGATGGGTCATGTAACGATAACGGATAATACCATGCATGGGGCCCTGGATAAAGCCCGAAAAGTTAGAGATACCATAAAAGTAGTGAGCCAATGAAAGCCGAAGTTGGGATAATAATGGGAAGCAAATCTGATTTGCCGGTAATGCAGTTGGCGGCTGATATTCTTACCGAGTTGGAAGTGGGCTTTGAAATAAAAATTGTTTCGGCACATCGTACGCCCGATGTAATGTATGACTACGCCCGGAACGCCCATAAACGGGGCCTGAAAGTAATAATTGCGGGAGCTGGTGGCGCTGCTCACCTTCCGGGGATGACCGCAAGCCTCACACCACTGCCCGTAATCGGGGTACCCGTGAAATCGCGTAACAGTATTGACGGATGGGATTCTATTCTTTCCATTCTACAAATGCCTTCGGGTGTGCCCGTAGCTACAGTCGCCCTTGATGGCGCTCAGAATGCTGGAATTCTCGCAGCCCAGATTATTGCGTCCTCCCGCCCGGAAGTTTTGGGAAATATCATGGCCTACAAAAAGGGCCTGCACGATAAAGTCGTAACCTCAGCTAAGGATTTGTAAAAAAAATTCAGGTACTTCCTACTATAAATTCTTTAAGGTATGTAGCAACTGCTCTTTCTTGCGGTTTGCCACCGGAATTTTGGAGCCATCTTCAAGGATTAGGTAACCGCCATCGGTTTGAACATACCGTTTCAGGTAGTTCATATTTACTAAGTGAGATTTATGAATACGGTTAAAGTTGTACCCACTGAGCATCGTGTCAAACTCTTTCAGGGTTTTGGAGGCCAGCAGTGACTTGGCATTGTTTAGAAAAAAGGTGGTGTAGTTGCTGCTCGATTCCAGACGTACAATATCAGATAGCTTTATCACGTGCATTCCATCTGAGGTAGGCACCACTATCTTCTTAGGTGAATCCGAGGCCTGGCGGATATTCTCAACCAGTACATTGATGTTGCCCGATTTCTTGGGAACACCTTTTTCCTCTTCCACCTTGCGGATTGCCTTTACCAGCTCCTCAGGATCAATGGGCTTCAAAAGATAATCAAGCGCACTGAACTTTATCGCTTTGATGGCAAACTCGTCATGGGCGGTAATAAAAATAATTTCAGGGTGCAGATCCTTGTTGTCGCGGATCTGCTCCAGAATATCGAAGCCGCTTTCGCCTGCCAGCTGAATATCCAGAAACACGGCATCGGGCCGCTGGGCTGTAATACGGGCTATGCCATCGGCTACATTTTCAGCCTCGCCCGCTACCTCTACTTCGGGGCAAAAAAGTTCAAGTTTACCCTTCAGGGTATCCCTTGAGTTCTGCTCGTCATCAACAATTACCACTTTTATCATGTCCGGTTGTTTATCGTTTTATATGTCTTCGGCCGGTAAACGCAAAATTACTTTGGTTCCGGTAGGATCTTTTTTATCTATTATTTCTATCTCCACCTGCTCCCCGCGCGACTTCCGCAGTAGCGCGAGCCTGTCCCTGTTTATTTGAGTGGCCATACTTCGGTGATCCTGGCGCTTTGGCAACTCTTTAGAACGCTTGCGCCCTATTCCATCGTCTTCAATTTCACAAATCAGCAGGTCATCCTTTAAGATAAACCTGATAATCACCTGGCCGGGTCCTTCCTTGGGCTTTATACCATGTAAGATAGCATTTTCAACGTGCGGCTGTATCAGCATTGGGGGAATACCTACGTTATAATCTATCTCCTCATCCACCTCTATTGAATACTCGAATTTCCCCTGGAAACGCAGTTTTTCAAGCTCAAGGTAATTTTTTAGAATAGACACTTCCGTTTCCACGGGATGAAGGTGCTCCATGGACGATTCAAGTGTGAGCCTCATTAATTTTGCGAAATTATTGAGATACCGCACCGCCTGCTTTGGATCCTTTTTAAAGATGAAACTGCTGATGGAATCGAGGGCATTGAAGATAAAGTGCGGGTTCATCTGCAGCCTCAAGGCTTTTCGCTCCATTTCAAGCAACGAATTTTCGAGCCGCAAGCGCTGATTGATGCGGTTAATACGTTCCCTCAGGTACCAGTAAGTGGCTCCTGCCAAAAGCAAAAGTGCGAGTAGTATAAACCACCAGTTTTGCCACAACGGTGGTTTCACCCTGAAGGGATAAGAAACCATCACATCATCCCACTCCTCACCCGGCCGGGACACCTGCGCCTGAAAATTGTAACGACCCGGAGGCAGATTGGAATAAACGGCTTCGCGCCTGTTGCCGGCTACCGTCCAGCTTTCCTCATCATTTATTCGATAACGGTATACCAGATCTTCGGGCTGATAGCCGGATAAACCTGCCAACTTAAAACTGATAAAATTCAGATCATAAGGTAGCCTCAATGAAACAGGCAAACCTGTAAAGGCTTCCTTGCCTTCCGCAAATTCACTCAGCCTTTCCACCTCACCAAAAAAAAGCTCTACCTCGGTGATAGCCAGAGCGGGGCGGGCACTTTCCCTTTCCAATTCCTCCAGGTCTAACGCCAGCAATCCGTTTACCCCCCCTGCCAGCAATACATTCTCCGCCACTTGAAGAGCCTGAGGGCTACAGCCATCCTCCAAAAGCTGCTGCGACTGCCTCAGAAAAATGGTACGGTAACCCCCCGGAGTTCCATAAACCTGGTGCACTCCTTTGTTTGATCCCACCCATAAATGTGCTTTCTTATCAAGGGTAAGTGAACGTACCTCGGCAAAACCCAGAGCCGAGGCAGGAACATGACTGACTTCGTTACCCTTAAAATGAAAAAGACCTTCGGAAATGGTGCCCAGCCACAGTTCGTTGGTGCTTACAGCTACCAGGCTATTGAATCGGAGGCTGTCCAGTTGCATCCCTCCCATCTGGCGCACAACTGTCCATCCTTCATTGACCTTTCGAAAAAAACCTTCGGTAAAAGTTCCAAACCACAGGCTGCCATCAGCTCCCTGTGAAATAGCATATACCGAAGTTGGCGGTAAATTATTCTGCCTGCTCTCATTTGAGATTTGGCCATTGTTGTATAGGTAAATGCCCATCCCCGTTCCTATCCACAATCCTTCTGAAGTATGCTTTAGCGCAAAGACCACAGCTCCCGGTGAGTTGTCCAGATCAATTATCCTGAAGTTGCGGCCATCGTACCGCACAAGGCCGCTTTCAGTGCCCAGCCAATAATAACCCTCATAATACTCCAGCGAAAGAATAACTCCATAAGGAAAGTCCGGGCCTGTTAGCCTTTTTACATCCTGCTGATCGTCTATCTGGAACACCCCTCCACCAGTTCCGGCTAAAAACTTCCCTTCGTGAACATGTACAGACAACACCTCTCCCCCCATCAATTCATACAATCTTACAGCCCGCCCCGGCCATTTTGTCAAACCCTGGTTTGAATACAGCCATACCACACCGCTGCGATCTATAAAGCACCCTTTATAATCTTCATCTGGTAAGCCATTTGGATGCGTGACAGCCCTGCGGATTCCATCTTCCCATATGATCAGGCTATCCGGTTTTAAAGCAACACCGAGATCGCCCCGAAAGCAGAAATGGGAACCTTCGCCCCCTCTGTAAACCTTACCGGATGAATGCCAAAGCTCATTAGGACCCTGGGCTAATAATCCCGTGGAAGTGGCTTGTGTATTTTGAAATTTACCCGGCCTTGCCCGTTGTTCACCTTTGTACAAGCCGCTGTCCGAGGCGACCCAAACCGTATTTTCATACCAGCTGATGTCATTAATCCTTACCGGCCATCGACCTTCTATCTTCTGGAGGGTATCACCCCCGCCAAGGGTGTAAACTGCCTGCCGGCCACTCACCAGCACCTCACCCTTATTATTAAATGCAATGGCTGTGATGCGCTCACCTGGCCCCGGCAAATAATAAAAGCTAAAATAAAGCCCATCATAGCGAAGGAGCGAGTTCTCACTTGCCATCCACAGTATTCCCTCCTTATCTTCTTCGAGGTGAGTAATAATGGGCTTAAGGTTTTGTTTCGCAGGGTTTATTGTCTTGAATTCAAACCCGTC
>CAZNMG010000145.1:0-6884 GCA_964574075.1 uncultured Owenweeksia sp. | reverse complement strand
TGGATTGCCTGGAGGAATGTATTGATGAAAAACACCCCAGACATTATGAGGATATCTCGGCCGGAGAGTATCTGGATGAAAGGCTGGCTGAGATAGGATTGAAAAAGTAGGCATGGCGAAAAAGAAAAAACTCAACAGCCTCGAAGATCTTGGTGGATTGGTGTACAGCACTAATGAAAATTTTGATGCCGGAGAAGATACCCCTGAAGAAACCTTACCTGCCGGTGAACAGCAACTTGAGGCTCATCTTGAAAAGAAGGGACGTGGCGGCAAGGCGGCCGTAATTATTAAAGGCTTTGAAGGGTCTGAAAACGACCTGAAGGAACTGGCCCGGGAGTTGAAAAATCACTGTGCCACAGGTGGCAGCGTAAAGGATGGGGAGATCATAATCCAGGGGACTCTTCGGGATAAGGCAATGGATTTCTTGAAATCAAGAGGTTACAAGGTAAAGCGGGTGGGCGGCTGATAATTTTAAAACCGTTCTTCCTGTTTAAACTAGTAAGGTTAATTTCTCAAGAGTAAAAATCTTTGATTCAGAATTTCCTTATCCTTACAAAATGAAACATGCCCCGCTCAACTTTATCCGTACAGTTCTCGTCCTGGTCATCAGTTATCCTGTTTATTCTCAAAATTACGCGCTTGATTGGGCCAAAAGTTTAACGGGTGACGATCAATTTGAAATGGCAAATGCCGCTTTTGATAACTCCGGTAATATTATTGCGGTAGGACGATTTAATGGGACGGTGGATTTTGATCCGGGGCCTGGCGTTTCCAATCTTACCTCCACAACCTGGAATGCATTTATAATAAAGCTGTCTCCCCTCGGCAGTCTATTGTGGGTCAAAAAATATAATGTTTATTCCGCTACATTGGATATGTCCATTGATTTGACGGGCGCTGTTTATCTAGTCGGTGAATTCACCAATACGGTGGATTTTGACCCGGGACCTTCCGTTTTTAACCTCACTTCTTCTGGCGGCAGCGATGTGTTCATTTTAAAATTGTCTTCCTCGGGCGGCTTTGTGTGGGCTAAGCAAATAGGTGGCATTCAGTCCGATTATGGAGAAAGTATCATAACAGATAATATGGGCAACCTTTTCCTGACAGGTTCATTTAAGCAAACAGTTGATTTCGATCCAGGGCCAGGTATTTCAAATTACGTTCACAGCCAAGGCTCCGGTTTTCTGATAAAATTAAACCCTGCCGGGGTCTACCAATGGTCGAAACAAATTGGGGACACCTTGAGCGTATATCCGAAAAAGCTCTTTTTTGACCATGATCAAAATCTGATAATCAGCGGTAATTTTTACCAAAACACGGATTTCGACCCTGGAATTGGGGCCAACATATTAACTACAGGATTTCTAGGTAGTACCTTTCTTTTAAAATTAACATATTCCGGTGATTTTCGGTGGGTAAAGGGCTATGGTGACAGCGGATATGATGATGATATTCAAGACGTTGTATCTGATTCGGAAGGAAATTTATTTATAACCGGATATTTTAACGATTCAATAGACATGGATCCGGGTTCTAATACTTATATCCTTGCTACAATTTCCGTATTAAGGAATATGTTTGCATCGAAGATTGATTCCTCGGGAAATTTTCAATGGGCCTTTTCAGTGGGGCTGAGCAGAACAGAAGGTTTTGCCATTGCTCGGGATTCGGCCGGAGACTTATATATAGGTGGTAACTTTTTTGGAACAGTCGATTTTGATCCGGGGTCAGCCGTTTTCAATCTCCACCATTATCCAAATGGCTCTGCTTTCCTTTTAAAAATTAACACCAATGGGCAGTTTCTATGGGCCAATTCCTTTGGAGGTGATTTCTCCTCTTTAGTAAATGATATTGTCATTGCCTCCAATGGCGACATTCTTCTGGCCGGTAGTTATGCAGCTTTCCTGGGCGGAAACTTTAATCCCTGGTTCGGAACTCATTTCCTTTATTCTGCAAATAAGAATATGAGCGGATATCTTGTGAAATCTTCATACTGCCAGGCAACTACCATCAATACTACTATAGCGTCTTGCGACAGTATGGTTTCACCAAGTGGTAAATATACATGGTACACCAGTGGGGTTTACGAGGATACATTAAATGCCTCCTCTGGCTGCGACAGCATTGTGGTGGTTAACCTGACCATACACCAGACAACAAATCTTATGGATACGGTAAAAGCTTGTAAGGACTATACCTGGCCCTTTTCGGGACAGAAATACTATACCAGCGGAACCTATACTGAATCTTATACCACACCGGCTGGCTGCGACAGCACCGCTGTTTTATATTTAACCATCAACCAGCCCTCATCGGGATCTATGACGGTAAATGCTTGTAACAGCTATACCTGGCCAGCAAACAACATGACTTATTACGCATCAGGGGGCTTTAACATCATTATTCCTAACCATAAAGGCTGTGACAGCCTTCTCTCACTCTTCCTTACCGTTACGGAAATTGATGATTCGGTAACCCTTACCAATAACTCCCTTATTGCCAATCAAAAACATGCCGACTCCTATCAATGGTTGGATTGTGATAACAATTTCGCTTTGATCCCCCAAGCTACCACAAGGGTTTTGCAGGATACATCGGGGGGCTTTTTTGCAGTGGTTATTACTAAGAAAAATTGTGTGGACACCTCTGCCTGCTATTCCATAAAAAGTTTAGGCATTGACGAATGGACAAGCCAGGTAAAGGTGTATCCTAATCCTACGAGGGGAATGGTTTGGATAGAACTTCCTCCTGATGCAAAGAAAAAAAGTATGACACTTTTTTCAGCTCACGGTGAATTGATTAGAAAGTATGAAAAAAGCCCGCTTGACAATAAATGGGCTATTGAACTCCCCGGTTCAGGATTTTACCTATTAACCTTAAGAATAGATAATACGCAGAGGGTTTACAAGCTACTGAGATATTAGCCTTTAGTTGAGGCTCTTCTGGATAAACCCCTGAATGGTATCCTTGCTAATGCCCAGCTTTTCACGGATCACTTCCCGCTCCAGTTCCACATCAGCCAGTTCCATATTGGCAAGTTGGGCCACTTCGTAATTATCAAAGCTCATCCAAAACAGAATGCACAGCTCGCGCTCCAGTTCTGTCAATTTTTCCTTCTTCTCGCTTTTGACCTTGGCAAATAGGGCGGTAATGTATTTAGCATCAATCCCGCCAAACATTTTTTGAAATTCAGTTATCATAATCCTATTATTAAACCCTATGAGGTTGAATCGTGCCGAGCGAATTTTAATTAGATACAGGAATAAACTCAGACCATTAAGGAAGGTTCGCCTGAATTGGTGCCTAAGGCTAATATAGTGCTAAAACCAAATCGAAAACCTACCCGGGAACAGATTTTTTTTCGAGGGCCTCCCTGTAGGCCTCAAGATACTGCGGTCCTATTACCTCCAGTGAAAATTTCTCCGCCTGGGTGCGGGCATTTTGGCTAAACTCCGCATAACGTTCATCGTCCTGCAAAATATAAACAGCCTTTTCAGCCATAGTCTTCACATCTCCCACCTCAGCTGTAAAACCCGTTACTCCATTGATATTCACTTCACTAAGCCCACCGGTATCCGAAGAGATTACAGGCACCCCAGCTCCCATTGCTTCGAGAGCTGCCAGTCCAAAGCTCTCTTTTTCGGAAGGCAGCAGAAAGAGGTCACTCATGCACAGTACCCGCTCCACTTCTGAGGTTTTGCCCAGGTAACGGATGCGATCAATGATACCAAGACTCTGCGCCTGCTGCCGTGATTTTTCCTTTTCCGGTCCTTCGCCAATCATCAATAGGATGGCGTCCATCTCCTTCTGGATTTCGTAAAAAACCTGCACCACGTCCTCTATCCGTTTCACTTTTCGAAAGTTGGAGACGTGGCATATGATCTTTTGTCCTTCTTCGGCAAAATTGTCGCGGCAATCCTGATCCGGATCATAGAGCTCCAAGTCCACAAAGTTGTGGATCACCCGGATATCATTGGTGATATCAAAGAGTTCAAGTGTATCCCTTTTAAGGCTTTCAGATACCGAGGTCACAATATCAGAATGATTGATACTGAAGGTTACCGCCTCTTTGTAGCTGGGATTGTTACCCACCAGGGTGATATCAGTACCATGAAGGGTGGTGATTACCGGGATGTATATGTTTTTATCCTTCAGGATTTGCTTAGCCATAAATGCCGCGTAAGCATGAGGAATGGCATAATGCACATGCAAAAGGTCAAGCTGATACTTGAGGGCCACATTTACCATCTTACTGGAAAGGGCAAGCTCATAGGGCTGATAGTGAAACAGCGGGTAATCCTCCACATTTACTTCGTGGTAGTAAATATTGCGCTCCAATATATCGAGCCTTACCGGCTGGCTATAGGTGATAAAATGAACCTGATGCCCGGTTTTAGCCAGGTATTTGCCCAGCTCGGTCGCGAGCACACCACTACCTCCAAAGGTGGGGTAGCAAACTATTCCAATATTCAAGTAATTTGCTGTTTAGGATTTTAACTCTCCGTTACTGTAGCGTTCCTTCTTCTCTTTTTTCCCTTCGGGAGTATAGTAAGTCCATTTGCCGTCTTTACTACCCTCTTTGTACTGACCCTCCACCTTGATGCTTCCATCTTCATAAAACTCCTTATAGTCGCCATGCCTCTTGTTATTCTGATAGGCGAATATGGTTTTGATCTCTCCGGTGTTGTAATAAGTCTTTGCTTCACCATGAAGTTCACCATTTTTATAGTGGTACTCGGTTACAGGATTTCCATTTCGGAAATACCATGTGCTTTTGCCAGTTTTTTCACCCCTCTCATACTCAGCAGACTCCTGTAGCTTTCCGTTTTCATAGAATATCTTAAAGGTGCCGTCCACCACTCCATCCTTATAGTAGGTTTCTTCGAGAAGCTTTCCCTGGGCCTGATATTTTCGCATACGGCCATCCAGTGTATCGTTCTTGTAGTGCTGCTCCATTACAAGCTGGCCTGTGCTATTGATATGCACTTCCAGGCCATTTTTTTTCTCATTCTTGTAAACGGAAATTGTCTTGATCAAACCATCGGGGTAGTGCTCCACCACCACCCCATCCTTGGATTCATACTGGGCAAAGGCGCTAAGGCTGAAGATCACTAATAAGCTTGCGGCCAGAGTTTTCATTTTCATCTCTAATTGATTCGTAAATTACTTTTTGAATTCTTGTGCGGGTGGACAGCGTCAGCAGTTTTTTGTTTTCCGCATCAGGATGCACCCGGTTCGACAAAAATACATAGACAATTTTTTCTGCAGGATCGGCCCAGGCGATGGTGCCTGTAAAACCGGTGTGCCCAAAACTCAGTGGCGAAACGCAACCACAGGTTGGCCCCGGGCCCTCGAGCTGGGGCTTGTCAAAACCAATACCTCGCCTGTTGCCTTCATCACAATGCTGGCAGCGGGCAAATTCGGCCACCGTAATAGAATCTAGGTACCTGACGCCCCCATAGTTTCCTCCATTGAGGTACATCTGCATGAGTTTGGCCAGGTCATTGGCATTGGAAAACAAACCGGCATGCCCGGCAATACCTCCAACCATAGCTGCTCCCTGGTCGTGCACATAGCCCCTCAGCTCCTGCCTGCGAAAAAACTTATCATCCTCAGTGGGTACTATCCGGTTTAGAGGAAAGCTCTCGAGCGGCCTGAAGGTCATCGTGGTGGCACCGAGCTGGGTATACAGCCAGTCATTCACCAGCTTATTCATAGGCTCACCTTCAATCTTCTCTATAAGGTCCATAAAAATATAGTAGCCCAGGTCGCTGTATTTATATTCCTCTTTGAGCAAAAGGTCTGATTCATAAATGCGCTTCATTACTGTGTCTTCCATAAACCGCATACTGAAGATGTCCATGGCTACAGCATTGGGATAATCGAAGTTTCTTTGAAAGGAATAATAATCGGGCAACTGCCGCCCACTCTTAATGGTTTCAAGGTAAAAAGGTATCCATGGTTGTAAACCTGACTGATGGGTGAGCACATCCCTGATGACGAGGCTGTCTTTATTGGTCCCACGTAATTTCGGCAGATACTGCCCCAGGGTGGCATCCAGATCGAGCTTTTTCTCTTCCACCAGCTTCATTATAAGCGGTAGTGTTGCCGCCATTTTTGTGATGGAGGCCAGGTCGTACAGATCGCTATCTCTTACAGGCTGCTGGCGGCTATAGGTATGATGTCCATACGATTTATCAAAAATCACCTTTCCTTCTCTTGCTATGATCACCTGGCAACCTGGGGTGGCCTTTTCCATTATAGCTTCCCTCACCAACAGGTCGATGTTGTCCAGCTTTTCAGGATCGAGGTAAACCTCACCGGGAAGCCCATATCCCAGCCGGTTCAGCGATTCGGTATCAAATCCAAACCCCTGCTGAAAAATAGGACCTGCACTAACCGGCAAACGGCCTGTAGCACCTACCGCCCCAAAAATAACCTGGGCAGCAATACTTTCCGCATCAGGATGGTTTTGATAAGCCATTACAAGGCCATCCGCTTTTTGGGCCTCGGGAAAATCACGCAGGCTGTAAGGGTTGGCAAAAAGGGAAATAATAGTTTTATTCTGGAGGGTAAGACGGTTGATAAAACGCTTCAGGTCTGCGTCAATGCGGTATGATTTCCAGGGGCTGGCATTGGAGGTGTAAATACCCATTATCACTATATCGTAGCCTGACAGGTTGTTCAGCAAATCATTTTCTGAGGAAGAGTTGTATTTTACAACATCCACCTCGGTATACTTTCCGAGAATACGGCTGAATTCAATACCTGGTTCGGTACCGGCTATCACACAAGCTATACGTTTATTTTTAAGGTCACGGATGGGAATGACCTTCTCCTTATTGAGCAACACGGTAGTAGCTTCCTCAAATATTCTCCGGTTG
>CAZNMG010000144.1:0-4555 GCA_964574075.1 uncultured Owenweeksia sp. | reverse complement strand
CAAACCGCATACCAATGGCCGTAACATGGACAGTGGGTTGTGGAAAGGTGCCATCGAGAAATGTACGGTCATCATGCTTTTTAGTGAGAATGCTCAATCCGAAATTTGCATTGGAATACAAGCGGAACTTGTCATCGCTGGTTGTAAGCCAGTTTAGCTGAAAACCCGGGGTAATGGAAAAAGCCGTTGTGGATACTCCTTCCATTGCTTCTAAAGTGGTATCGCCATATACAGCCCCATAGCCTTCCTGCATCGATACTTGCTGAAAACCAACCCCGGCCTGCAGGGAGAGCAAACCAGTTTCAAAATAGGTAATACTTGCCGATATTACCGGACTGGCATTTTGTGAAGACCACGGGGATGAACTGTAGCGGGTAGTATCGTCCGTAGTCTCTGCGTCATGCATTGAGAAAAAGCCAATGGAGGTATTTATCTCAGTCAATCGCAGGTTTTGACCAGCAACATCAAATGAACAGAAGGCCACCACAATGAATAATAGGATTCGCTTTAAAGGCATAAGAGTCGCTAAAATATTACAGACGGTAGGACAATCCTCCTGCCAGCAGACCTTTGGTGCCAAAGCCAAACTCCAAAAAGCCGCCCACTTTATTGCCAAAGCGCATACCAATCCAATTGAAATGTAAGGCAGGAAGGGGGTAGGTCTCATCCTCCCTCAAAGTTCCTGGAGCATATTTTGCATCTGCAATGGTAAGCCCCAGACCAACGCTTGAATACAATTCAAACAGTTCATCATCGGACACCAACCAGTTGAAGCGAACTTGAGGAAGTATGGTAAAATATTGCAGGTCAACACTATTATCATCAACAAGTATGGTTTCAGAAAATGGTGTTAAATACTGCCCTTCCTTTGGCTGAGGCTTCTGATAGCCCACACCTATCCCAAGTTCCATGGTTTTATTCCGATAGAAAAAGGCATCAACAGAGTAATTGGCCGCACTGTACCTTCCCCAAATTACAGCATCGCTGTAATTAAAGCTGGTATGGAAATCCTTGGTGGTATATAGGCCGGCTGACACCCGGAACCTTAGAAGGCCAGTTTCACTATTTTGAGCTTTCAGGCCTAAGATCATAAACATGACCAACGAAGTACACAATAATTTCTTCATAAAAACAGGGTTATTAATTAGTCCTCTAATGTATAAAAGGATTTTATCTTTTCATTTCACGAATTTTTCTCAGACCGCACAGGGCGATGTAACCACTTTGCATTTAACAAAGATCCATCATGTGAATTAATGGTAAAACGGATATCCGCAATTATAAATACCGGTTGGAGAATTTTTGCAGCATATGCCTCTGCAAATTCTGATATAATGAGTTATCGCAAAAAAAGTGGTAACGGTAGTACGGAGTAGGGATTTTTGGGGAAAATCAGGAATAATACTGACCGTTTGTATGTAGTATTCAAACAATATTAAGCCTTCAGCCGATGGGAAGCCATTGTTTGTGCCAGCTCTTATGAACCGGAACCTCCCACTGGTCATCAAGCTGTGATTTTTTCTCTACCAGGTTATTGTAGACGGTGGTAGATTCATCAAAGTCGCCAGCTTCAAGTGTGGCCCTGAAGTTCACCATATGTATGGTGTCGATGAGGCCATTTTCATCGCGAAAGGCGATTTGGGTGCGATCCATCAATGATATTCCCAGTTCATTTTCCAAACCCTGCACAAGTTTGATGAGTTTATCAATGCTGCAACCCGTTGCCTGAAAGCTGGCCTCATCAAGGGCAACAATGATGAAGCGGTCGTATTTAATTTCAAAGGAGGCCATCAAATCCTTTCCATGCGCCTGCCAGTCGCGGAGAAAGTTCATCAACCGGGCGCTGATGCGTTCTACCTTCTGGTATTCCAGAAACCCGGTGCTCTGAAAAATCCAGATCCTTGCGGAATCGGGCATATCGTCAAAATCCATGTACATATATATGTCAATTTAAAAGTAAATCCAGTAAGCTTTGGCCTGCCCCCTGGAATTTACTTCAAAGGTCGGAAATGGTAGCTTAATGAAGAACATTCCATCAAAAACCGCATTCAGAAATTTTGAATTGGTTTCTATTTCGGGCCAATCAATATCGAGGCTGAGCAAAAACTGGCGATAGCGCTGGGCCTGTGGAAGAGGGTGTCCACCCCAGGTTTCATAATTTTCAAACTCGCCATACATTCCGTTGGCGCTATAGCCTGCTGCCACATTGAGCCAGTCAGGGATGTGCGGACTTTTTACAAAACGATTGAGGCCCGTGCTCAGCCAATAGGAGTGACCGTTGTAATCATATAGCAGGCTTTGAAGGTAAGTGTCGCCAAGCATACCATTGGAATCATCTGCATACCGGGAGCGGTGAAAACTGAATTTTAACTTTACCACCTGCTCATTCCATGCCAGTTCCTGTCCGATCAAAAGTGCAGAGCCTGCAGCATTAGCCACCATATCGCCCCATGAAAAACCCCAACCATCGTAGATACCATCGTAAATTTCGATAGGCGTTTGTAAAATAAAGCCCAGGGTGCCGCCAAATAAGAGTGCCTTGTTTTTGCGCACCCCCGCATGCCGCATCCAATAGTAACCGACATAGCTTTCGATGTAGGAGCCAAAAGCATGGCCAAATTTATCCACCTGCAGGTAACCTGCATTATCGTTGTAAAAGTGAAAGGGCACGCGCTCCGTATCCTTGTACCACACATACTGAAGATACACCATGCTCCCCAGGTACAGGGAAGTTTCGCCTGCTATAGCGATGGCAAGTCGTCCCGGTTTTACTTCATCCGGATACCGGGGTTTTGCCTCATATTGACCGCGCAGGGTAAGGGCAGACGCCAGTAGAAGGTGTAAGAATTTTATTTTCAAAAAACGAATATTTCTAGAGGTCCTCGGCCCGGGCGATAAGCTCCGCAACATCAAGCACGGGAAGGCTGCCTTCGCGGGCGCTGCCTTTTACACCATCAGTAAGCATGGTGTTGCAAAAGGGGCAGGCCGCGGCAATAACGTCTGGTTTAGCATCAATGGCTTCTTCCGTACGTTCTACATTTATGTCCTTAAAGCCGGGCTCAGGCTCCTTAAACATCTGGGCGCCACCGGCTCCACAGCAGAGAGCATTGCTTTTACATCTGCGCATCTCCACCAGTTCGGCATCCAGTTTCTCAATAAGCTCTCGCGGGGCTTCATAAATATTATTGCCACGCCCCAAGTAGCAGGGATCGTGAAAGGTAATACGCTTTCCCTTATAACTTCCGCCCTCAATGGTGAGTTTACCTTCCCGCAATAAGTTATTTATAAATTTGGTGTGGTGCATCACCTCATACTTCCCGCCCAATTCGGGATATTCGTTCGCCAACGTATTAAAACAGTGGGGGCAGGTGGTTACAATGCGGGTGATTTCGTAGCCATTAAGCACTTCGATATTGCCCATGGCCTGCATCATAAATGCAAATTCATTGCCGGCCCTTTTGGCGGGATCTCCGTTACAGCTTTCCTCAGCTCCAAGCACGGCAAAGTTTACACCTGCCTTATTCAGGATCTTAACAAAAGCCTTGGTTATCTTCTTAGCACGGTCGTCAAAACTTCCGGCACAGCCCACCCAAAACAGTACATCAGGCTTTTGGCCGTTGGCCACCATCTCGGCCATGGTTGTTACTTTGGTGTAGTCGCTCATTATTTTATCCTTTGGTAGGTTTTATTGCCACTGGTTTTAAAAGCGGCAAGTTTTTCATTTCTGTTGATGTACACTTTCGGGCCATTTGTATCAATCCCGTTAGAGTACACATTAATGTAGCTGACCGAATCGAGGAGCAGTGTATCGGCAAACTGGCAGTTGAGGGAGCTACACCTCAGTGAGTCCAGGAATTGGAATTTCAGAAGGCTGGCGAGAGGAGCGTTTTCTTCCTGCATCAGTATCTCCATAGCATCTTCAGAGCGGGTAGGGGCAGCCGGATTGTAAGTGGTAATGGTATTAAATTCAAAACGGAAAAATGGTGTGTCACTGCCAAGTACGGTTTTTCTTCGCTCACGCTCCACCCTGTCAAAATCTCCGAGGCTACCTCCACTTTCAGAACCTGAGGTGGCTTCAAAACTGCTGCTCTGCGAGATCAGGCGAAGGGCAATTGTATCATTTCCATATCGGTATCGCTGCGGCTGGGAAAATGCAGGTTCAAGCTCCTTGATCACCTCACTTGTGGTGAGTCTTAAGTAGCTATCCTTTTGGCAACCGGCAAACGTCAACGCCAGAATTAATAATGGAATTATATTTTTCATCTTATTTAAAAACCTGGATTTTCACTTCCTTCTCCACCAGGTCACTGAAGGTTCCCTTATATCGTGTAGCGCGTACCAGGTGATTGTCTATCCAATGATAATTACCGCCACGCGGCTTGCCCATCAAAAGGCCATGGTACCTGAAGCCGTGTTTCTTCAACCAGTTTTCCGTTACCTCCCGATGGGCTTCTGTACGTGAGGTGAAAAAGGTAATGATGTGGCCCTGGTCATACCACCGGTTGAGGGTTGCAAGCGCATCAGGATAATGTTTAGCTGTAATCATCCTTTCCGG
>CAZNMG010000143.1:0-3924 GCA_964574075.1 uncultured Owenweeksia sp. | reverse complement strand
GACAGTGCCAGGAAAACCCTGAAAACCGGATATCGATTCCACAAATCCACGGTAGTCTTTTCTTAAAAATAAAAAATCCTGTGGACAGTAGAAGAAGGTTATTCTATTGCTGCCTTTTTGCAGTCACTTTTTTATAAAGTGTCTTCTGGAAATGATTGGCAATAACGAAGAGATATTCTGTGCACTTCCAATCGTTGGTGTCGCACTTTGTTTGTGAATAGGAATAGGGAGAGTGACCCAACAGTCGCAACCTCAATTGCACTATTCGTTATTCTGGCGGGCGGCTTTCTGAGTTTTAGCGGTTAAAAAAGACGAACTAAGTGCGGATTCGGATTCGTAACCTTTTTGGGATTTTGTGTTACTGCCATCGGACCCCGGCAAAAGGTGGCCGGCAAGACCAAAAATGGACTGGTTGAGTCCGGGGGCCAACCCTTCGAGGGCTATAGCTAGTTTGGCCGGAATTCCGATCGTAAGGATCTTATCTCCAGCCTTCATCGCATTGATCACTTTTCGGGCGGCTTCCCCGGCTTTCACTGTGATCAGCGGCAGGGAATCAGAGATCTTAAACCACGCATACTCCTTTTTATACTGTCCCTTTACATCAATATTGCGGGGGCTGCCGGTCCGCATCAGCCCCGGGTATACCGAAGTTACACGGATGTTGTACCGCGACAGTTCTGCCGCGCTGCCTTCCGAATAACCCGATAAGGCAAATTTGCTCACAGTGTAGGGAAGGAGGTGAGGAAAGGTTACTTTACCATTTATCGAAATAATATTGACGATCCTTCCCGACTGCCGTTTCATCATAGCCGGAAGCGCTTCATTTATGACATTAAAGGGTCCCCAGAAATGGACCTTCATAGCGGCTTCATAATCTTCGCGGGTCATGTTTTCCATGGGCCCGACCTGTATGATACCTGCATTGTTGATAAGAAGCTCCACATCGCCCATCTTCTCGCGGACCTCACTGAGCATCCTCTTCACATCTTCCTTGTCAGTGATGTCACACCTTACGGTGAGAAACTGATCGGTATAGGTGGCAAGGTCAGATGCTGCTTCTGTTAATTCGTCTTCATCCCGGGCGCAGATCACTACTCTCGCACCTTCTTCGGCAAGCTGCCGGGCTATCACTAATCCGAGACCGCGGGAGCCACCGGTAATAAGGGCTACACGGTTATAAACGCCAATGGTACGGGCCTGCCTGCGCATCATCCGCATGACAGTTATTCCGCCTACCAGCAATCCACCCAGGAGATATCTTTTCAATTTCATAATCCACTCATTTTATTTGGCCCGTTACGAAGACGCTGCTACTTCATTTTTTTCAGAAGGTCCTGGCTTCTTTCCAGGTGCTTGCGAAGCACAGGAAGGGTATTGTCGATCCAGTTTTGTAAATCCTGGTTGTAGGCCACCACACCACTGTCGGTGCGGTCCATACCCATTTCGCCATTGTTGTTTTGCTGATTGTTCATAGCCGGGCGCTCACCATCGTTTTGCGCGGCAGAAGCTGTGTTATTGTTTTCCGGATCGATCTGGTTTTGGGTACCTTGATCATTGTCATCATTGGTACTTTCATTGTTGAGATTTTGAGCCTGCTTGCCGTCTCCGTTTGAAGTCTCTTCAAATTTGGCAATCGCCTTTTGGTGGCCCTTCACCATCATCTGCAGGTACTGGCGGTCAAAATTGGCCTCTGTGGCATTTTCGAGTTCCTCCACCATTTGCTGGTGCTTCTCCATCATGTCGCTGGGCAGGTCCCAGTTGTTGTTATCGGCAATTTCCTTCAGTTTATCATTGGCCAATTGGTGGTCCTTTCTTATAACTTCCGCCAGGTCTCTTACTGCCTGGTTTTTTGCCTTTCTCATTGCAATTTCTCCCATACGCACTTCCATCATTCCATCGCTGGCGGCTTCCATGGCAAACTGCCTCATGCCGGGTGTCTCATTTCCCGAATATTCGGTGTTTTGTTTGGCACTGGCATTCTCCCAGGTGCTCTCTTCATCTTTTGCGTCATCACCTCCGTAATTTTCATCACCGGTGGGTTCATTGCCCGTACAGGCGAGCATGAGGCTGCAAAATGACAGCATGACAAATGATCTCAAAAAATTGTGCGTTTTCATAACTTACTGTTGGTATTTGCTGTGTTAATTAGTTTCTCCCGATTAGGCTTCCCGCCCTTGCAGAATTTGCTGCTTTTTAACCATTCCGGTCTCCTCTGGAATGCTTTCTCTATAAGGATCAGTAATAAAATTTGTTTGGCACGGCTAAAAATAATTTACCAGGTGTTTCTCCGAATTTTGATTGGACACTTGCAGAAAGGGAGGTGGTGAATTAAATAACTGAACCACAAAGTTGTAATGCCTGGCTGATCCAGCCTCAGCTCTTTTTTGGAAGTTCTTATTTTTTTATTTCAAATCAGTATATAGTAGTGATTGGGAAGGGGGATTTAAATGGCCTTAAAAACTAAAACAGGTGCAAAATTGTCTTATAGGCCCTGAATTATGTAAAACAAGACTCAGGCCTTTTTCTGTAAGAACCATGAACGTAAAGACACGGGAAATTTTTGTGGTCGCCTTCCTCCTGATCACAATTACGTATTTTTTAGTGGAGGGCATGATTGGCGCCCAGTCATTTTTTGCTCCGCTATTGGTGGCATCCCTGCTGGCCATGATCTTTTTACCCTTAGCGGGGAAACTGGAGCGGGCGGGTTTCAACAGGGGATGGGCCGCGTTGGTCTCCGTATTGGTGGGGCTTAGTTTCTTTGTAGGCTTATTTTTCCTGGTGTCCATGCAGGTGCAACGGATCTCCAGCGACTGGCCGCAGATAAAACAGCGTCTCGAGCCGCAGGTGGAGCAACTGCAATACTGGGTTTATCAAAAAACAGGGTTGAATGCCGTGGAGCAGAAGGAGGTGATTAAGGATAACCTTCCCGGAGGTGGAGAAGATGAAAAGGAAAAGCAGGACACTTCTGCTGTTGATTCCACACCTTCGCCCCCTGTCACTTCCACCGCTTCGGGCAATTCTACATCAGGGTCATCATCGGGGGAGTCCTCATCCAGTAAATCCATTTTTAAGATGGTGGGAACCTATGTGCTGGGGTTCCTGGGATTTGTAGGCACGGCCCTTCTCACGGGGGTTTACCTCTTCTTTATTTTGCTCTACCGTTCCAAGATCAAAAAATCTATCCTCCGGTTTTTCTCGGCTGATAAAAAAGATGAAGCCGAAGTGGTGATCCGCAGCTCAGTGGAACTTTCCCAAAGCTATCTCATAGGCCGCTTTATTCTGATATTCATCCTGGCGGTATTGTATGCCATCGGCCTTTCCATATCGGGGGTAAAACATGCTATACTGATCAGCATCATAGCGGCTGTTCTTTCTATAGTGCCCTATGTGGGTAATATTGTGGGTTATGTTCTGGCCATGGCGATGGCGGCCTTTTCGGGGGCGTCAGTAATGGCTTTTGTGGGCGTTACAGTAACCTTTGGCGTAGCGCAGTTTGTTGAGAGCTATATGCTGGAGCCTTATGTTGTGGGGCATAAGGTGAATCTCAATCCATTGGCCACCATAGTGGTGGTGGTGCTGGGTGGTGCCATCTGGGGCATTATCGGTATGATCATTTTCATCCCTCTTATTGGCATCCTTAAAATTGCCTGCGATCATATACCAGTGCTGCACCCGCTTGGGTACCTGTTGGGTGAGGAAGACATAGCCTCTTCGGAGGACGAAGGTTTCCTGATGCGCATGGGTAGAAGGGTGATGAAGGTATTTGGAGGAAGGTCTTCGGGATGAATTCCGATTTATTTCTTCATCGTGAATCAACCTCAGCGATAAAAGAATTCTGTTTTTCACCATAATCATCTCCGTGAAGTGACCGGCCTAGGCTCCGCAGATGGGGCACCCGCTGGCTGCAGCGAAGGATCAGCACAA
>CAZNMG010000142.1:0-2909 GCA_964574075.1 uncultured Owenweeksia sp. | reverse complement strand
TAGCATTGAAAAATATACAGCATTTAAGAACTGGCTAGATTCATGAAAGTTAGACTGTAAGCCGGTTTTCCTGTTCCATCGGGTAAATTTTAAGACAGGCAGTAGAGGTATGAGCACTGAAACCTCCCTTGGGATTAAATCAAATATCACAATCCTTCAAGCTCCAATAGAATTTCACTCCTTGATTTTCCACGTTCAGTAGGAAAAATCCAAGCTTCAGTCACTTTGACCCTTTACGACTACAGTAGTCGCGACATCTTTGTCCCCATCAAACCAATAACATAGATGAAATATCTTTTCTTTTTGAGTATTTCCGCGCTGCTCACAGGCAATTCCTTCGGCCAAACCTCAATCGCTGAGAAGGAGTTCACCCATCGCGATTTCCAGCTGACCTTATTCAGTCCCCTAGGGACAAACGGGTTAGAAGGCGGCCACTGCATCAACAACTTTTCGGTCAACCTGATCATCGGCCATGCGGCAGGAGTAAATGGCGCTGAGTTTGGAGGGGTGGCCAACATTCTTTCCCATGATATGCACGGTGCCCAATTTTCAGGTTTCCTCAACATAGTTGGCGGAAAAACTTCAGGGCTACAAACAGCGGGTTTCGTGAATATTACCAAGGAGGCCCGGGCCACGCAATTGTCAGGATTTACCAATGTGGTGACCCACACCTCCCGCGGTGCTCAATTTGCGGGGTTTGCTAATTTTTCAGCCAACCACAGCGGCTTACAAGCAGCGGGGTTTGCAAATTTCACAGAAGCTGTGGAAGGCATACAGATAGCAGGTTTCCTTAATGTAACCCAATATTTAAATGGGCTCCAGCTTGGGATCGTAAATATTGTGGATAGTATTGAAAGCGGCACGCCCATAGGAATTGTAAGCGTGGTAAAAAACGGATACAATCATTGGGAATTTTTTATAAGTGAGACGATGCATGCCAACGTAGCCTTCAAATTCGGAACTTCAAATTTCTACAATATCCTTGCAGTGGGTGCGGGTTTTAAGGAGCTTCACCAGAAAGACATTCTGGGAATCGGGTACGGAGCAGGCCATGCTTTTTCATTCGGCAACAATCAGATCAGCCTTGATGTCATAGCCCATCAGCTGATGGATATGAGCCGTCCCTTCCAGTTGGAAAAAGGCACATTCAACCAGCTGGCTCAATTAAAACTCACCTACGATCACCAGGCCAGCAAGATCACTTATTTTGGAGGCCCCAGCTTTAATGTCTTGTATCAGCAAAGCAGCCGGTTTAGTGAAGAATCCTGGCCCAGCTATGCCCCTTACGCTCTTTACAGTTATATCAGCGGGAGACAAAAAGTGGAGATGTGGATCGGTCTGCAGGCTGGTATCCGTTTTTAGAAATTCCTTCATTCAAAACCGCACTCCCTTCATGCCATCAAGGTAGATCTTACATGAATGCAACCTAAATTTTGACGAAGCCCCCTCATCTTAACTGCCATTTGAATTCCGGGAGGACTCCTGGCAAAAGCCGAAAATTAACAACAGGTATTGAGCTTCATCAATCACCAACACTCCAAGACAAATATTAGCCTTCAACTATAAACTATTTCAAAATCAAACAACCAATCATGAAAATTCATTTCACCATTTCATTATGCCTTCTCTTATTATCGGCATGGGCTCAACAGGTCGTAAGCCTTAGTGGTCGTGTAACAGACGCAAGTACCGGGGAAGATCTTATAGGTGCTTCAGTATATTCCCCTTCACAAAAATCGGGGGCCACAACTAACTCCTACGGGTTCTATTCGCTGACATTACCAGCGGGAAAGCAGAAACTAGAGATAAGCTACATCGGGTATCACACCGAAATTGTAGAGCTGGATCTCATGACCAGCCAAACCCTGGACCTTGTATTGAATGAAGGCAGTACTGAGCTTTCTGAAGTAGTTGTGTCTGATCAAAGTAGTAGGGCACACGTGGAAGATTTGAAAATGAGCAGCAAAGTTCTCTCCGCGGAGGCTCTAAAGGACATTCCTGCCTTTATGGGAGAAGTGGATATTCTAAAAACCATACAGTCTCTGCCTGGAATCCAGTCAGGGGGCGAGGGCACCACTGGCTACTTTGTGCGCGGTGGCACTGCTGATCAAAACCTTATCCAACTCGATGAAGCCACTGTATACAATGCCAGTCATCTTATGGGATTCTTTTCGGTATTTAATGCCGATGCATTAAAAGATGCCGAGATTTATAAGGGAGGAATTCCTGCCCAGTATGGTGGCCGGGTTTCCTCTCTTCTGGATATCAGGCTGAGAGAGGGAAACAATCAGAAATTCAGCGGAAGCGGTGGGCTTGGACTAATTGCCAGCCGCCTTACCCTGGAGGGGCCCATCCAAAAGGATAGAAGTTCCTTTATTCTTTCAGGCCGTAGAACTTATGCCGACCTTTTTTTGGCTCTTAGCCCGGATGAAAATCTGAAAAGCAGCAGATTGTATTTCTACGATTTAAATGCCAAAATGAACTTCCGCCTGGGTGAGTATGACCGGCTTTTTATTTCTGGATACTTCGGTGATGATGTACTAAAGTACAAAGATCAGTTGCACTGGGCCTGGGGTAACCGTACCGCCACTGTACGGTGGAACCACCTTTTCAGCTCTAAACTTTTTGCCAATTTTTCAATGGTGCACAGCAACTTCAACTACAACATCGGCACTGAAGCCGGCCCTTCCACCATGGATTGGGAGTCCAGCATCCAGGATGAAACTTTCAAGGCCGATTTCTCCTATTTCCCTAACATGCGCTATTCCTTCAACATGGGACTGGTTTCTACATACCGGAATATAAAACCCGGAACCGTAGAAGTGAAAAGTGAGGACATGAACACTACCGTGAATCTTGATCAAAGGAAGGCATTGGAATCAGCAGCATATTTCAGTTCAACTTTTAAT
>CAZNMG010000141.1:0-2590 GCA_964574075.1 uncultured Owenweeksia sp. | reverse complement strand
CCTCAAAACGTCTGGGCTCATAAAGCGACTGGTGCTGGGCGAATAGCCTATAACTGCTACGGTTGAGGTTTCCATGAGGTTTAATGATGCGGTATTCCAGTTCGGCTGAATGGTTCCAGAGGTTGTTGCGTGGTAAAAAACCGAGGTCATTGGGGTCGTAGGTATCGGTTTTCACATCTTCCTGCAGCGCCCACACCCAGTTTCCGCTTACATCAGCAAAGCGTGCTACCGTTTCATAACCTGTTACAGTTTGGCTGGTAAAGACTTTATCACTTCTCTTCAGTGATCCGTCAAAACGATATTTTCCCTCAAAAATGTTGAATCTTGTGAGCAGACCGGCCACGTTGGCATCGTAGGCAGAACCCTGGCGGAGCACGTTGGTATTCACAAAGCTTACCGAGCTGTTGCGGTTAAAGCGCTGGTCGAGCACCAGCATATTATAGTTAGTTAGAGGTTCTATCAACTGGCTTTGAGGATTGCCTGCCGAATCTGTAAAGGTGGTATAGCTGTTGGCTGTAACTGCATTGAGAAAGCCTATGCCCAGATTGCTATTCGTCCTTCCGGAGATTTTGGTAGCGTTTATGAGACGGGTGTATTCCGTTTGAACGTCAACAGCCCCCGAATCGAGTTCCGTGTTACTGATGTTTTTGGGTACACCGCCAATTCTGCGCGAATAAAAAATATCCCCAATGCTGAAGAGTTCCGTGCCTTCCGTAAAGAACTGGCGGTTTTCATCAAAACGGTTCTCGAAAGGGGAGAAGTTCACAAATTGCTGATCGATGGCTACCTGGCCAAAATCAGGAATGAGGGTCATATCCAGCGTGAAACTTTCATTAATGCCATATTTGAGATCGAGGCCCCCATTAAAATCATAAGTTGTATGGCCATCATAATCATTTAAATAGGTGGAGATATACGGCATGAGGGAAAGGCGCACCGGAGGGTTTATCTGCTGCAGCCCTGTAAGTTCACCTGTTTGGAACTCAAAGCTGTAGCCCGAACTGCGGTTTACATAGTTCCAGCTCCAGGTGGTGCGGTTGCGCCTTATGTTCCTGAAGATATTCAGGCCCCAGTCACCCACCTGGTTTTCAGGAAAACGCAGGGCCATGTACGGGATGCGCATCTCCACATTCCAACCGCTATCGGTTAGTTGTACCGCACTTTCCCATACGGTGTTCCAGCTAACGTCATCTCCCGTGGAAGTGGTGCGGCTATCGGCCTGCACCCCAGCGGCAGTCACAAAAAAGTTAAAGTCGCTGAGCCCATCATTGTACGGATTTAGGGCGATAAGAAACCAGTCATTGTTTTCATCAAAAACATCGCGCTCCGTAAGCTGGGTAAGGATGCTGTCAGGCTGGTTGTCGAAGAGTTTAGCACCCACGTAGACGGCCTCGTCACTGTAGAAGATCTTCACTTCTGATTTAAATCTTTCAGGTGCCGGCTCGCCATCTCCGGGTTCAAACATTACAAAATTCTGCGCCACCGGAATATCCTCCCGCTGCCACACCTCTTCATCGAAGCGGCCATCAATAGTAAGAGAGGGCTGTAGTTTTACAGCTGGCAGATCTTTTTTTTGGTGTTGACCTAATGCCACCACCGGCAAAAATGTTATTAATAAATAAAGGTATCTCATGAAAGTGGACGAAAAGAAGCAGGCAGGGTACACCAAAGGTATATAAAAGGTGTTCAAAATTTTCTCCAAACGAATGATACCTCTATTTTTGCGCGACCTTTCGAATTAAACAAACAGAAATGAACTTACACGAATACCAGGGTAAAGATATACTCGCCTCTTTTGGCGTCACCGTTCAACGTGGCATTGTGGCTTCTACGCCCGATGAAGCAGTTGAAGCTGCCAAAAAACTGAATGCCGACACCGGTACAGAATGGTGGGTAATAAAGGCCCAGATACATGCCGGAGGCCGCGGGAAAGGCGGTGGCGTAAAACTGGCCAAATCTCTTGATGATGTTCGCAACATAGCTTCTGAGATAATAGGGATGAACCTGGTTACTCCCCAGACTTCTTCAAAAGGGAAAAAAGTAAATCAGGTGCTTATTGCCGAAGATGTATATTATCCCGGGGACAGTGAAACTTCAGAGATCTATATGTCGGTGCTCCTCAACCGCGGCTCGGGCCGTAATATGATCATGTACTCCTCAGAGGGAGGAATGGATATTGAAGAGGTGGCCGAAAAGACCCCACACCTTATTTTTCATGAAGAAGTGGATCCACGGGTGGGCCTTCAGGGTTTCCAGGCCCGAAGGATAGCTTTCAACCTTGGCCTCAGCGGTAAGGCCTTTAAGGAAATGGTGAAATTTGTAATGAGCCTCTACAAGGCTTATGATGGCATTGATGCATCTCTGTTTGAGATCAATCCCGTACTTAAGACAAGTGACGATAGGATTCTGGCAGTGGATGCCAAGGTTTCCCTTGATGACAATGGCCTTTTCCGCCATCCTGAATATGCTGCTATGCGTGATAAACGCGAGGAGGACCCCACTGGCTCGACGAGATCGGCGAGATGCCGCTGGCGCTCCAGGCCAAGATCCTTCATGTGTTGCAGGACCACGAGTTCACCAAGCTCGGCAG
>CAZNMG010000140.1:0-6477 GCA_964574075.1 uncultured Owenweeksia sp. | reverse complement strand
GCGGTTTGGCGATAAGCTCGCAGGTTTCTTTGAAATTGGTATGGGCTATAAGGGGATGATTGGTGCCGGTCTCTCTTACCGATTATAAAAACGATCCTATGAAAAAATGCTTTTGTTTTTTGCTGTTCCTAATTGGCGGGCCTCAATGCTTTGCACAGGCCGAATTGCGCCTCACGAGGATTGAAGTTTCGGCAGGACTTTTCCCTGTGCACAGTGAAAATCATCTTTTTGTTGCCCCATTTTTCTACTTCGCCAATACCAGCTCTACATCAGCTGATTTCACTTATTCTATGGGAGCCAGTTTCGTGACTTTAGAGGATTTAGAGATCGGGCTGGAAATAGGCTATCAACCCGATTACAAACCCGAACTGATTTCAGAGGATATTTTTTTAGGTTTTTCCGATCCGGATGAAAGGCTTCAGGCCGCTATGTTTATGCCTCGTCTTAGAAAGGAGTGGTTGAAAACCGAAGACGACTTTTTACAGATTTACAGTAGTGTAAGCCTGGGAGTTGCATTTATTATTGATGGAGGTACAGAAACCGTAGTTTACCCTGAACCTGCCGCGCACCTCACCGTAGGGGGAATAAGCATTGGAAATAAAGTAAGGGGTTTCCTTGAATTCGGAGTGGGCACCAAAGGCCTTCTTTTGGCAGGTCTTAGTTATTCTCCCTAGGTGGATCTAAAAATCTGCTGATTTTTTCGGATACCCCGTGCGCCTGGTTTACTACCATATAGTGCGTACCGCCCTTTATAACCACCGGCTGATGAATGTATTCAATGGGGAAAACCTTATCCGCATCACCATGTAAGTGAAGAAGCGGTAAATCATACGAAACTCCTTCCCATGCCGCAATTGCCTTTATTGCCCATTTAAAAAAACGCTCCTCAGTGTGGGCCAGCATCTCCTGAAAAACATCTTCATCATTTGTTGCCCCAATAGCGGCAGTGGAATGAAATGCTGCCCATTTAAAAAAGCCATCGGGGAGCAACTCCTGCAAGCGGGTGGCGCTTGCTGCACGGTATATTGGGGACATCTCCTGGCGGTTCTTTATAGTGGAGATCAGAATTAATTTTTCAGGGGTAACAAAACGGGTCATTTCCTGGGCGCAGATACCTCCAAGGCTCAATCCTCCCAAAGCAAAAGGTTCTGAGGTATCAATTTCAGCCGCAAGGCGGGCACAGTAATCCTGGAGGTTTTCCCCATCTGCTAATCGTTTCCAACAGATATGAACCAATTGATGGCTGCCAAGATCGAGCTTTCGAAAAACCCTTTCATCGGCACCCAGACCGCTTATAAGGTAAAGTTTCAAGATTTTGCTGCTAAATGACCGGAAACCATTTCCATAAACTCTTCTCCAATAGAGGGACAAAATGCTACTATTTCGTCACCAAAAATATAATCAGTGCCCCTGGTAAAATCCATGACCTCACCTCCTGCCTCCTTTACTATAAGAACACCGGCAGCCACATCCCATGGACTCAGGCCATATTCAAAAAATCCGTCAAAGCGGCCGCAGGCCACATACGCAAGGTCTGTAGCTGCTGAGCCCAGCCGTCTTACACCCCTTGTTTTTTTAAACAGCTCAGTAAGCAGATCCATAAATGGGCCCATACGATCAAAATCGTGATAGGGGAAACCTGTAGCCAGCAAGGTATCTTTCAGGGTCTTATTTGAGTTTACGCTGATTGCTTGTCCATCGAGAAATGCGCCACCCCCAAGGCAGGCAGAAAACATTTCCTTCTGGCCCAGTTCATATATTACACCGGCCAGCACTTTCTCGTCTTCCATCAAAGCCACCGAAATGGCAAAAACCGGGATGCCATGCAAAAAATTTGTAGTTCCATCCAAAGGGTCGATGACCCAGCGGTAGCGTTTATCAGGATCGTCAGGTGTGTCTTCCTCAGTTATAAAACCTGCTTCCGGCACTATTTTCCTTAAGTCATCCACCAACATCTTCTCGGCCTGCTTATCCACAAAACTCACCAGGCTATTGAGGCTCTTGGTCTCCACATCACCGGTTCTTACCTTTTTCCTTTGTGCCAGTATATACTCACCTGTTAGGCGGCAGGTTTTCTCAATGTCTGCGGTAACTTCCTGAATTGCCTTCAATTTTTAGAATTTTTCTGTTTTATCAAACCAATGCCGCTTCACCCTTTACCTCCTTAAAAAGCACCGTACCGTCTTCGTCAATATCGGTAAGGATGATCTCTTTTGTGGTATTGATGAGATCGGGATTCCAAAGCGCCTTTACTTTTACGTAATTCTCGGTAAAACCGGTCATATAGCCCTCTTTGAAATTTCCTTCAAGCAAAACTTCACGTTTTTTACCCAGCTGGCTGGCATAGAAGGCCCTCCTTTTTTTTGCTGAAAGCACCCGAAGCATCTTACTGCGCTTTTTGCGGATCGCATAATCCACCTGATCGGGCATTTCATCGGCAAGGGTATCGGGTCTCCGGCTATAGGTAAATACATGCAGATAACTTATATCCAGATCGTTCAGGAAATTATAGGTCTCCAGAAAATGCTCATCCGTTTCTCCCGGAAAACCGGTGATCACGTCCACACCAATGCAGCAGTCCGGCATCATGGATTTAATTTTTGCAACGCGTTCGGCATAGAGTTCTTTCTTATAACGCCTGCGCATTTTGCCCAGTAGCTCGTTACTTCCGCTTTGCAGCGGGATGTGGAAGTGGGGGACAAATTTTTTGCTTTGAGACACAAACTCTATGGTTTCATTTTTTAACAGATTGGGCTCAATGGATGAAATGCGGAAACGATCGATACCTTCCACCTCATCGAGCGCCTTCACCAGGTCCAGAAAGGTATGCTCATGCTTTTTGTTACCGAATTCACCTTTGCCGTAATCGCCAATATTTACTCCGGTCAGCACGATTTCCCGAATCCCTTCATCTGCAATTTTACGTGCATTTTCCATCACATTCTCAAGTGTGTCGCTGCGTGAAATTCCCCGTGCCAGAGGAATGGTGCAATAGGTGCATTTGTAATCGCATCCATCCTGAACCTTGAGAAAAGCCCGTGTGCGGTCGCCTATGGAGTATGAGCCAACATAAAAATCCGCCTCGTTTATCTCACAACTGTGTACCTCCCCTATTTCATTCTTGGTAAGGTCATTAAGGTAATCCGTGATCTTGAATTTTTCAGTCGCGCCAAGTACCAAATCCACCCCATCTATCTGCGCTATCTCCTCCGGTTGTAGCTGGGCGTAACACCCCACCACAACCGTATAGGCATCCGGGTTAAGTTTCAGTCCTTGCCTTACCCAATACCTGCATTCCTTATCGGCATTATGGGTTACCGAGCAGGTATTGATCACATACACATCAGCAGGTTGAGAAAAATCCACCTGTTCAAAACCGTTGGCCTTAAAATCACGCGCAATTGTGGACGTTTCTGAAAAATTGAGCTTGCAGCCCAGGGTATGAAACGCGACTTTTTTCCCATTCATCATTTGCATTTTGCAAAAGTAGTGGTTTTGCAAGAGTTGACTTTTTAGGGGAGGCCTTGCCATGATTAGCATGACCCCAATGATTATTCACATTGGTAATATTCGTATATCTTTACGCGCTTTAACTGAGTAATGTCCGAATCTGAAGCTACCAGCACAGATCTTTTTTTAGGAAAAGGTAAGATCGCTGACCTTATCCGTAGCATAGAGTGGGAAAACAGCCCGCTCGGACTTCCTGCTCAGTGGCCTGAAAGCCTGAAGGTTTCGCTCCGACTTATACTGCATTCGCCTTACCCCATGTTTATTTTCTGGGGTCCTGATCATATACTTTTTCACAACGATGCCTACTCACCCGTATTAGGTAAAAAGTTTCCTGATGCACTGGGACAAAGCGCCCGGGATGTATGGGGAGAGATATGGGAGGAGATCGGGGCAATGGTGGCGGGCGTAATGGAGGGGCAGGAATTTTACGCAGAAGACCTTCTTCTGTATTTAGAACGTAAGGATTTCAGCGAAGAAACCTACTGGACATTTTCCTATAGCCCTATCTATAAATCCAATGGAGAGGTGGGAGGACTTTTTTGCGCCTGTACTGAGCAGACGCGCAAAATACTTCAGCAACGAAGGCTCAGGGCTCTTATCGATATAGCGGGCATCAGCACCCAAAAGACCAGCGTAAAAGAACTTTTTGATCAGGCTATCTGCATTCTGGAGGATAATCCGAAGGATGTGCCCTTTGCAGCCATTTATCTTGTGAATAACAGTGAGAATAATGCTACTCTCTATGCGTGTTGCGGTCTTACCCCCTCATCCTTCCTTTTTGATGAGAAGATCCCTCTTGATGAAAAAAGTGCTTCAGGTTGGGATTTCAGAAATGTAAATACCGGTAAGGGCATTGCTCTTCGTACGGGGCTGCTTTCTGAGTTTGCTTCTGAATTGGCTAACATCGATATGGAGGTAGACCGTGCAGCCATTATCCCCATCACCGATGCAGGAGAACAAAATGCAACGGCAGTACTCATATGCGGCATTAGCCCCTACCTGAATTTCGATAAAGAATATGCCGACTTTTTAAAAATAGCCTCCACAAATATCTCCAGGGCAAAGACCGACATACGCTCCCATGAGATGGCTCTGGAACGTGCGCAGGCACTGGCCGAGATAGACGAGGCCAAGACCGCGTTTTTCAACAATGTAAGTCATGACTTCCGTACTCCTCTTACACTTATGCTGGGTCCATTGGAGGAACTGATAAAGACGAGCGCAGATAGTACGGAATCTGAAAGTCTGAACCTCATCTATCGCAATGGTCAAAAGCTTCAAAAGCTGGTAAATAACCTTCTCGATTTTTCGCGCCTGGAAGCGGGACGTTCCAATACGCTCTTTCAAAAGACGGATATCGTAGCCCTTACCCGTGATCTTACAAACAACTTCCAATCGGCTTTCCAAAAAGCCGGATTAAAATATCTTGTGGAGTTAGACGATATCCGGGAAGAGGTTTATGTAGATAGGGAGAAGTGGGAAATAATCGTGTTAAACTTAATTTCCAATGCCTTTAAATTTACCCTTGAAGGGGCAATAACTGTGAGGCTTGGTTCTCAGAATGGCGAGGTAAAACTGGAGGTTAGCGATACCGGCACCGGCATTTCACACGACAACCGCTACCGCATCTTTGAAAGATTTCATAGGGTGGCGGGAACCAGGGCCCGTATCAATGAGGGTTCGGGAATAGGACTAGCGGTAGTGCAGGAGGTGGTAAACATGCATGGCGGCCGCATCTCCCTGGAGAGCGAAGTAAATGTGGGATCCACATTTACGGTTTTTATGCCCACTGGGCAAAGCCATCTGCCCCAGGACAAGGTAAGCGATGAAGAAATTGACCTCTTACCTTCAGCAAACAGATCCGATTTTGTAGACGAAGCTCTCCGCTGGGCAAATGCCAAACCCAAAGAAGAGGCCAGCCCGTTTGAAGCCCCACCTCCTAAAAGTACGGAGAGACATCGAAATTTCAAGCGCGTATTAGTCGTGGATGATAATGCTGAGATGCGGAGTTATCTGATAGATATTCTACGCGAAAAGTACCAGGTGTATGCGGTGGAGAACGGAGCAGAAGCCCTGACCTGGATACACAAGGGGTTAAGCCCTGATTTGGTCCTCACAGATGTGATGATGCCTGAGTTGGATGGCTTTGGACTTTTAGAAGCTCTTAAAAATAGCCTAGAAACCAGCCACATTCCCGTTATTCTGCTTTCTGCGCGTGCGGGAGAAGAGGCTAAAGTCGAAGGGCTGAAATACGGGGCCGATGATTACCTGGTAAAACCATTTTCAGCGCGTGAGTTGGTGGCACGGATAGATGCCCGCATCGAAATATCCGTCTTACGTTCTGCGGGTGAGCGGCAGGCCCGCCAGGGCGAGGAGAGACTGAGGGCAATGATAATGCAGGCTCCTGTGGCCATGGCTGTTCTCAGGGAAGAAGAGCTCATTTTTGACATTGCCAATGATGCTTACCTGGAGGTTGTGGGTAAAACTGCAGAGCAAATAATGCATAAGCCATTGTTGGAAGCCATGCCTGAAGTAAAGGATCAGCCCGTTTATGAAGCTGTAACCGGGGTTTATCGTAATGGGGAAACTTTACAGGCGCTGGAGTACCCGGTAGTATTAAATAGGCACGGCCAGCACGAAACCATCTATTTCAATTTCGTTTATGAGCCCATGCGCGATGTGGATGGAAGGGTGAATGGTATTATGGCGGTGGCTGTGGACGTCTCTCCTCAGGTAAAGGCCCGCCACCTTCTTGAAGAGCGTGAACAATACTTCCGGAATATGGCCAATGATGTGCCGGTGATGATCTGGATGATGGATTCAAAAGGAAATCGGACCTATCTTAATAAACAATGGCTTGAATATACAGGACAGACCCTGGAGGAAGGACTGGGAACTGGCTGGCTACAGGCCATGCATCCTGAGGACCGGCCCCAGGCACAACAAAAGTTTACAGCGGCCATTGAG
>CAZNMG010000139.1:0-13628 GCA_964574075.1 uncultured Owenweeksia sp. | reverse complement strand
TTTACTCCGCCCTGGATGCCGACAGCGAAGGTGAGGAAGGGAAATTTTATGTATGGAGCGAAGAGGAGCTGAAAAAAATCATCCCTGCCAATGAATGGGAAGAATTTACACAGTACTACGATCTGCAAAAAGGAAAATGGGAAGGCAACATCATCCTGATGCGGAAGGATAATTCGCAACCGGGCAAAGCGGCACAGTGGAATAAAATCCTTTTGGAAAAACGTGCTGAAAGAATCCGTCCCGGCCTGGATGATAAATCCCTCACCAGCTGGAATGCAATGATGATTACGGGATTGATTGAAGCGTACAACGCTCTGTATTCGGCTGATGATGATAGCGAAGAAGCCAAATACCTTGACCGGGCAATCCGCAATGCAGAATGGCTGTTGAAAAACCAGAAACGTGAAGATGGCAGCCTCTATCATTCCTATAAGGCAGGCAAAAGCAGCATTGATGGTTTGATTGAAGATTACGCCTTTTCCATACAGTCTTTTATCAAGCTTTTTGAAGCCACCTCCGAAGATAACTATCTAAGGCAGGCAGGGCAGTGGATGCATTATGCCGTTGATAATTTTCAGGATACCTCCACCGGCCTCTTTTACACCCGCAGCTTAAATGGAGAGCAGCTGATCGCGAAAAGCCTGGAAACTGTGGATAATGTAATTCCCGCGGCCAACTCAGTGATGGCTCAAAACCTTTTCCATCTTGGCCATTACCTCGGTAGCTCCGAATATCGGAAACAGGCCGTGCAGATGCTGAACCAGGTAAATAAGGAGCGGCTCCTGCAGTACGGAAGCAACTATAGCAACTGGGGGCAGCTTTTATTAAAGATCGTGTATCCTCACTATGAGGTAGCCATCTCCGGGAAGGAAGCCAAAGGCATTTACCGGCAGTTTCAGGATCATTATCTACCCAATATACTTTGGATATGGTCCAACCAAGAAAGCAACCAACCTCTCCTGGAAAAGCGGTATGTAAAAGGCGCTACCCGGATTTATGTATGCCAGGATAAGCAATGCCAACTCCCGGTTGATGAAGTAGAGGAAGCCCTGAAGCAGATCAAGTAGTGTGGGAGTGAGGATTTCCCGCTATTGGTTATTACCTTTACCCGTACTGAATAATTTTCCGAATGACCCGAATTACCGTATTGGCACTTCTGCTCTTTTGTACCGGCACAGGCTTAGCTCAAAATGAGAAGGATTATTTTGAGGAGATGCGGATCCATCGCGAGGCACTGAATGCGGAGTTTGCAGACCCGACAACCTCCCCACTCACACCGGAAGATCTGGAGGAATTTACATCGCTGGACTTTTATCCCGTGGATACGGGTTACCGGATTACGGCCCGCTTTGTACGTACCAAAGGCGAAAAACCCTTTGCTATGCCTACCTCCACAGATCGCAAGCCACGTTATGTAAAATATGGTGAGGCCCATTTTGAGCTGAATGGAAAAAAACACGTCCTCAGCATTTATAAAAACCTTGAAATAGCAGGCGTTGAAGAATATAAGGATCACCTGTTTCTTCCATTTACTGACCTTACTAATGGCTTTGGAACTTATGGAGGCGGCCGCTATCTCGATTTGATAACACCGGAAAGTGATACCATTATGATTGATTTTAACAAGGCGTATAACCCCTACTGTGCCTATAACTACAAGTACTCCTGCCCTATACCGCCCGAAGAAAATCGACTGGACGCGGAAATAAGGGCCGGAGCAAGAGATTTTGAAGAAGCCGGGGAGTAAGTAAAAGCACCGCCCCAAGATTACCGCCTCCTGATTCCATTTCAATAATAATCCCGAATTCCAAACCTCAATTGTTTTAGTTAAGCTTGCAAAAATTTATTTACCATGTCGTCTGAACCAATGAAAATGAAGATTCCGGTATCCGGAAATTTAGGACTGCTGGCCCTGGGTCACAAAGGTGTTATAGCCTGGCGTAAGGTCCGTGATGAAGCAGAGAAAAAATCCGGAGAAAAGAAAGAGGAAGAATGAAAAAGAAAAAAGTATTGCTCATAGGTTGGGACGCTGCCGATTGGCAGATCATCAACCCATTGATGGAAAAGGGCCTGATGCCCACCCTAAAAAAATTCCTCTCGGAAAGTTCTTACGGCAACATTGCCACCCTCGACCCTCCCTACTCCCCCATGTTATGGACATCCATTGCCACCGGCAAGCATGCCTTTGACCATGGTGTACTGGGATTCACCGAGACCTTGCCTGATGGTAGCGGAATAAGACCCGTCTCCCATAATTCCCGTAAGGTAAAAGCCATCTGGAATATGCTGAACCAGGAGGGCTACCGGTCGAATGTGGTTTCATGGTGGCCTTCGCATCCCGTGGAAGATATAAATGGCGTAATGGTTTCAAACTTTTACCAACACGCCCGTACAAAATACGAAGAGGAATGGCCATTTCTGGAAGGCACCACAAATTCTGAAGAACACGCTGAAATGCTGGCCCAGTTGCGCCTGCACCCGCAGGAACTGACAGGCTCCCACCTCGCCCCTTTTATTCCAAAGCTGCGCGAGCTGGAACTGGAGAAAGATGGCGTTTTCCTTAATTCATTGAAGATACTGGCCCATGCCAGCAGTGTACACAATGCCTGCACCTATTTAATGGAGGAAACGGAGTGGGACTTTATGGCCGTATACCATGACGCCATCGATCACTTTTGCCATGCGGCTATGAAATATCGGGCTCCAAAGCTCGATGGCATTTCTGAAGAGGATTTTGAAAAGTACCGGGAGGTGGTGGATGGCAGTTATCGTTTTCACGATATGATGCTGGAGCGCCTTCTCAATATGGTTGATGATGACACTTATGTGATGATCCTCAGCGACCATGGCTTCCACAGTGATAACAACCGCTTTGTGGAACTCCCCAAAGGTCCTGCAACTCCCGCCCTTGAGCACCGGCCCTATGGCATTGTTGCGCTTCGTGGCCCCGGCATCAAAAAAGGTGAGAAAATTTTCGGGGCCTCCTTGCTCGATATCACCCCAACCCTCCTGCACCTCTATGGCTTACCTATTGGAGAAGACATGGCAGGCAAACCCCTGCTTCAGGCTTTTGAAGAAACCACACAGCCCACCTACATCAAATCTTGGGAGGAGCGCAAGGGTGACGATGCCCGGCTGAAGTCTGATGCACCTACCGACCCGGAGGCCGAAAAACAGGCCCTGGAGCAGCTCGTGGAATTAGGATACGTGCAAAAGCAGGATGAAAATCTCAACAAACGGCTGGATGTTACCAGGCGCGAAGCCCAGATGAACCTCGCCCGCAGTTATATGCATGCCGGCCGCAAGGCAGAAGCCATTCCGGTTTTAGAAGCAGTGGTAGAGGAATACCCGCACAAGGCTTCTATCCTGTACCTGATATCGTGTTACCTGGCAGTGGGCGAAATATCCAAAGCAGAAAAACTCATTGAAGAGGCAAAGGAAAAATATGCCGGTAGCACTAACCTTCTGTTTTACGAAGGAATGTTATTCTGGCAAAGAGGTCATAAAAATAAGGCTATAGAGCTGTTTAATAAGATGGCCGAAGAGAAACCCTCCCCCGAATTGCTGATCCAGATCGGAAAGGCCTATAACGCCCAGGGGATGCACAATCTTGCCGAAGACATTCTCCAAAAAGCCCTGAAACTTGATTCAGAAAACCCGTACATCCATCATGGTTTGGGAGTGGCGTTTTATCGCCAGGATGAACTTGAAAAAGCCCTGGAACAGTTTTTTAAGGTGATCGAGATCATTTACCACTTCCCCAAAGCCCACCTTTTTATAGGAGAGATCCTCTTTAAAATGGGCCTTTATGAAAATGCCGCTGAAGCATTCGAGATATGCGTTACGATGGCCCCCCGTGATGCGGTAGCCCGGAGATGGCTGGTACGGGTTTACCGCGAGTTTCTTAATGATCCTGAAAAAGCCAGTTCCCATGAAGCAGTCCTGCCCGACCCCAGCAAGGAAATTGTGGTGGTATCAGGTCTCCCCCGCTCCGGTACCTCAATGATGATGCAAATGTTGGCCGCTGGCGGTATACAGCCCCTTACTGATGAGGAACGCGAAGCCGATCCTCATAATCCTCATGGTTATTATGAATACGAACCGGTAAAGAAAATGGCCAATGACATAAGCTGGATGGAAAAAGCAGAGGGAAAATCCGTAAAAGTAATTGCCCAGCTTTTGCGATATCTGCCGGCAAGGCACCGTTACAAAATCATCCTGATGGACCGGGAAATCAGTGAGGTGCTGATCTCGCAACAAATGATGCTCGGCAAGAGCCGTGAGCAGGCCATAAAAAATTACCCCTTTAAAATGGCACAAACATTTTATGGGCAAATTGAGGCTGTACATAAGTGGGTAAAAGAACAGCCGCGGGTAGATCTATTGGTGGTACGCTACAGCGAAACCATAGAAAACCCTAAGGATACGGTGAGCCGGATCACTGCCTTTTTAGAAAGGGAAATGGATAAAAAGGCCATGCTTTCGGCCATCGATAAAAAGCTCTACCGCAATCAGAATAATTAATTTTTTACATTTGGAACCATTGTTCCATTAAAAAAACATCTTATGACAACAGAATTACAAAAAAAGCTGCGTAACTATTCTTCGGCTGCAGCGGCCGTTATTGCCACGGGTAGCGTGGCTTCCGCACAGGGCATCACCTATATGCAGGTGAATAAAACACTAGACTTGAATGCCCCAATAGATTCCATTGATGTAAATCAGGATAATGTTTATGACTTGGGGATAGTTATTGGTGATGACCCCGCAGATACCACTCGTGTTGTAATAGGAGTTCCTATAAACTATCAGGGTCATGCCATGGCCGGCAGTGCTCCAACTGGTTTTAATTATCCGTTTCAATTAAACAGCGGAGATGATATTAAAACCCAGGCCTTCCTCCCTGATGATTCATTTGGATATTTCCTTTATTCTGTTGGGGGAGTTACACCTTACGGCTCATTTTGGTTAAATGGAGTTACCGATGGCTATCTTGGAATGAAATTCAACTTTAGCGGTAACACCCACTACGGCTGGGTACGTATGGATGTGGCAGCAGATGGTTCATCTGTGGTAATAAAGGATTTTGCCTACCACAACACCCCCGATGCAACTATTGATGCTGGCGATAATGGCTTAAGTCTTGCGGATCTGCGCGAACTGGCCAATGAATTCTGGGTGAACGATCAGGAGTTGTTTGTTGATCTTAAGGATTCACACAATAACGCTTCGCTGGTATTGCACAACATGGCGGGCCAGGAAGTGAAAAACTTCGCCCTCGAATCTGCGAAAGGTACTTTCAGCCTTGGCGATCTTTCAGCCGGAGTGTACACGGTAAGCCTTCGCATTGAGGGAAACCAGATTTCCAAAAAAGTGGTTGTGCGTTAATCACGGTAAACGAATACATATAAGAAGGCTGTTCCAATGAGGGACAGCCTTTTCTTTTTTAATACTCAGGGATCGTCCTTATTCAGGTAATCTTAAAAAACCTCTAAGCGCCTGACTTCCAAAAAAATAATTTTTCAGGAAGTACCGTGGAGTAAAATATTTCTTACCTTCGCGGCTTAATTAATTGTTTTTTATAGATGAATATTTTTTGTGGAAGCCTTCCCTGGAGCTTAGAAGAAAGTGAACTGAGAGGCTATTTTGAAGAGTACGGTGAAGTGAGCTCAGCTCGCATTATCACCGACAAGTTCACCGGACGCAGCAAAGGGTTTGGTTTCGTGGAAATGCCTAACGATGATGAGGCACAAGAAGCAATCAACCAGTTGAATGGTTCTGAGATGAAAGGACGCGAAGTAGTAGTAAACCAAGCCGAAGAAAAGAAAAGCACTGACAACAAAAGAGGCGGTTTCGGTGGCGGTGGCGATCGTGGCGGTTTCAACCGTGGCGGTGGTGATCGTGGAGGCCGTAGGTCTAGCTACTAGTTGATCAGTTAATACTGATAAGATTTAAGAGCCCCGCTTATTGCGGGGCTTTTTTTTGCTCCCCCTGTCTGGCTCATAATCCATTTATTAAAAATTACCTACTGATTTTCAGTCAATTAAAAATATTTCTAAAAATTTTTATTGCTTTTCTACGTGTGAGGGATGTGTTGCGTGTCATGGATACGTAACATAAAAATGAACCCCTTAAACAAACACAAAAAATGAAAAAGCAAATTATTGCCCTCAGTACTCTTCTGGTATTAGGACTTTCTTCCTGCAAAAAAGATAAGAATGACCTCGTAGAAAGCAAACCCAAAACCAAAACTGAGATCCTCACCGACCGCGACTGGGACCTTAACTACATTCGTACCACCACTACAATGGCCGATACCATTGCCTTTGATGAAAAGGAACACCTTAACGGCAAAGTGACCTTCACCACCAACAAGCAGATGATCAGCAATATTCCCGGTGAAGGTATCGACACTGTTACCTATGAGCTAAAAGGTGATTCTCTTCTGTTTGAGGATCACGGCTTCCTCATCGAAGAACTCACCGATAAGAAGCTGATTATGGCCAATGAAGTTGAAGCCGAAGTTCCACAAATGGGCAAGTATAAAATTCGCATGGAAGCAAATTTTTCCCGCTAAGAAATCGTGATTTCCCGGATGTGAGGTCCCCGGTATCCGCAAGGAACCGGGGATTTTTTTATTGTACAAATACCCCGTTTTCCAGGCTTCAGTCCTAAACTTTTCGTCCTTCAAAACCTTAATTTATTCGTAGGCTTACGCTTTATTCAAGATAGATCACCTTTGGGAAAAACCGGGAAAATTTTACTCAGCATCGCCAGGTGGATTGGCTTTATTTTACTGGGGCTGCTCGCCCTTTTCCTCATTATTGTACTCCTGATTCGTACACCCTGGGCTCAACAAAAGATCACCAACTATGCCACCTCCTATGTTTCCGATAAAACCGGCACTGCTGTCACCATTGAGCGCCTTTTTGTAACCTTTACAGGAAATGTACAGCTGGAGGGACTTTATTTAGAAGGCCTCCACCGCGATACCCTGCTTTACAGCAATTCACTGGAAGCGGGTGTAGGCCTTCGCTCATTGATCAGCGGAAATATTCATATCTCCAAAATAGATTGGGATGGCTTGAACGCCCACATCACCAAAGGAAAAGACAGCACTTTCAATTTTCATTTTATTATGGAAGCCCTGGCTGCCGGACCAGACACGACCGCGGCACCAAAGGATACGGGCACGGCATCGGGTCCTCCGGAAATTTCGGTGGGGCCGGTAAACCTAACCAACTTCCGAATTACCTACCTCGATTCCATTTCAGGTATTGATGGTTATCTGCGTCTTGGCGAACTTTCCCTCACCACAGACGATCTTGACCCGGAGGCGATGAAATTTGCAGTGGATGAACTGGCTTTGAAGAACACCAGTGTACGGGTGGTGCAGTTCCTCAACCCCCCGCCATCAGATGACACTGCGGAAACCGCGATGCCCTTTATTTCATGGGAAGAAATACTATTAGAGAATGTGGCGCTCCATTTCCGCACAGAACCTGATACCCTGGATGCCAATGCTCTTATCAGCCATTTCCTGATCACTGAATCGGAGCTGGCGCTGGCAGAGCAAAGGATCAACATCAATACCATTGAGCTTTTAAGAAGTAATTTCCAGGTGAAACTGCCGGCACCTGATCCCGATAATGTTGCTGCAGCTTCTGCTGATGATAATGTTGATACCACCGGTTTTAGATGGCCGCAGTGGCAAGTGGAATTAAAAGACCTTCGCCTTGCGGAAAATGATATCCGGTTTGACCGTGGGTCAGGCTCAGCCACACCCGGCTTTTTTGATCCCGATCATCTGGCCTTTGAGGATCTAATGGTTGAATTGAATGAAGTAACGCTCGCGGAAAATTCGGCCGCACTTACTTTGCAGGAACTTTCATTTGCAGAAAGAAGCGGGTTTACGATTGAGGATTTTCACTTTAAACTCTCGCTGCGACCTGAGCAACTTGAACTTAACAACCTCAGACTCAAAACCGCCCATAGCCTTTTGGCCACACAGCTACAGCTCCGGTACCAAAGCATTGACAGCCTTTTGGCTAACGCAGCATCTGAAAGCCGGATAGACCTTATGATTGAGGAGGAAACCAGCTTATCCCTTCTCGATGCTTTTTATTTTAATGACAGCCTCAGTCAGGATAGCCTGATGCAGGAATTAGCGCCTTTCCCCATCCAAATTGCAGCAGCCGTTGAAGGGCGGTTAAGCGATCTTACGATAGAAAACCTGGAAATAAATGCACTCCAAAGCACCCGTATGAGCTTGCGCGGAAGAATTGCCGGATTGCCTGATACCAGCGCCCTCGAGGTAGCTATTCCCGCCCTTAACCTCTATACCACCGATGCTGATCTGGCTCTTTTTATGGATACATCGGCCAGCCATTTCCCGGAGTATGTTCAATTACAGGCTTCACTTAACGGCTCCCTGCAGCAGCTTAAAACCAACCTTGAGCTGACGACCCCTGAAGGAAACCTTACCCTGCGCAGCCGTCTGCGAGATCTATTAAAAGTGCCCGCCTACCAGGGGGAGATGGAGGTAAACAACCTGGCGGTGGGTCCGCTTATCGGCAATCCTGATTTGGGGCCGCTCACCATGAACCTTTCGTTTGACGGACAGGGTACAACTCCCGAAAACCTGGAGCTGGATACGGATATTGACTTTCAAAAACTCACTTACAAAAGTTATGATTACTCCGATCTGAAGCTCCAGGCACAGGTTAACGATCAGAAGGCCAACCTTAAGATGAGCCATGCTGACAGTAACCTTAATTTCAATCTCCTGGTGGAAGCACTGCTCGACAATGAGCGTACAGTGGCGGACCTTCAACTGAACCTGGCCGGGGCAGATCTTCAGGACCTCAACCTGGCCACAAGCCGTACCAAAATTGCCCTGGGCCTGAAAGCATCATTTACCGGTTCCCCCTCAGATTTCCGGTCATCTGTAAATATTACCAATGGTATTTTTATTCGGGGCGAAACCACCCAGCGGCTTGACTCCCTCCATGCGAGCCTCGCCAATGACAGCAGTCAGAGCCGTTTTGAAGTGTCATCGGATATTATTCAGGGAAAAGTAGAAGGCAACACCTCCATCCAAACGCTGGTTTCTTCATTGCAAACGTACCTGGCCCGGGCCATGGGCAGCGATTCACTCGCCACTGATACAGCCTATAGCGACCTCGACATGAGCGGCAATTTTGTAATAACCAACTCCCCTATTCTCACTGATTTCTTGCTCCCCGGCCTCACCCGCATGGACAGCATCAGCATCGAAACTGCCTTTCAGCCTGCTGCGGATAAGCTGATGCTTAAGGTGCGCAGCCCTGAGATTGTCTATCAAAAATTTGACCTTGAAAACCTGCGCCTGGACGTCAACACCACGGGTGATTCCACTTTTGCAGACCTCAGCTTTGACCGCTTTTCGCGTGAACCTCTTGATATGCACAAGACACACCTGCAAATCGACCTGGCAGGGCAGCAGGGAACCGCCAGCCTCAGCGTTTTATCAGAGCAGGAAATCGAGGTTTTCTTTACCAGCCTCGATATTCAAAGAGAAGGGGAAACCACGATATTAAAAGTTGACCCCAACCATCTTACCCTCAATGGAAACCCCTGGAACATACCCTCAGGAAATTCGATACGCCTGGAAGAAGAGCAGACAATTTTTGAGCAGTTTGTCCTAAACCGAGATCAGCAGCAAGTGGCAGTACAATCATTCCGGGAGAGGGATGAAATGCAGATTTCTTTTGATGGCCTTCGCCTGCAGTCGATCTTTTCAATCTTCAATGCCGACCAAAGCCCGGTAAGTGGAATGCTGAATGGGGAGGTAACACTGATGAACCTCTCGCAAACCCCGGCTTTTGTGGCCGATGTCTCGCTAAATGAACTGGAAGCCATGGGAAACCCCGTAGGGAAACTCACGGTACAAGCCGACAACCAGGGACAGGATCAATTCGACCTGAGCCTTTCTCTGCAGGGAGAACAAATTGATCTCATTGCGGAAGGCGGATATACCACCGCAGGAGCCACACAAAACGTGGATATAAAATTTGACCTTAATAAGCTGGGACTGAAACTTATTGAAGGGTTTATTCCCGAGCAGATCGACAGTGCCCGGGGCTACCTCAGCGGCAATTTTGATATTTCCGGAAGCCCAGGTGACCCGCAGTTTGACGGGCTGCTGACCTTCCACGAGGCGGGGCTTACACCGGTGTTGCTGGGTACAGATATCAGGTTAGATAATTCTGAGATAAAAGCGAATAATGAAGGAATTAATCTGGATCGCTTTACCCTGATAGATGCCCGCGGCAACAAAACCACCTTTGACGGCAGGATCGGTTTGGAGAGTATGATCAATCCCACCTTTGATCTTGAAGTGGAGGCCAATGAATTTCGCTTGCTTGAATCAACGAGGGAAGAAAATGAACGCTTTTATGGCACGGCTGTGCTCGACCTGGATCTTAGTATAGACGGGGATCTCAACCTTCCGGTAATTGAGGCGCGGGTAAAAATGCTCAATTCCACAGATGTGGCGTATGTCATTCCGATATCACAGGCACAAATTGAGAGCCGCCAGGGGATTGTGCGATTTGAGAATATGAAGGATAGTGTGGATGTGCTCTCTCAGGAAGAGGATGAGGCGGCCGGGGTGATTACCGGGTTTGATGTGTCGGCTTATATAGAACTGGCCGAAGGCACACGCTTTACGGTGGTTGTTGATCCTCAATCAGGTGACAACCTTACAGTGGTAGGCGAAGCTGACCTCAATCTGAACCTGAGCCCCAACGGCAATATGACCCTTACCGGGAGCTATGAAGTGAATGACGGGAGCTATCAGCTGAATCTTTATGAGCTGGTGAAGAAAAAATTCGATCTGCTGGATGGCAGCCGTATTGTATGGACAGGAGATCCTACAGGAGCCGATCTCGATCTCACCGCAGTTTACCGCACCGAAACCTCCCCGGCCAGCCTCATGGCTGACCCATCAATGCAATACCGGCAATCAATCCCCTTTGAAGTGCTTTTGTTTATTGATGGCACCATTAACGAACCGCGAATTTCCTTTGGACTCGATATGCCCGAGGACAGCCGCGGGGTAATGGGAGGCAGTGTATACGGACGCATCAGGCAGCTCAATGAAAATGAAGCTGAGCTGAATAAGCAGGTATTCTCGCTTATCGTTTTCGATCGCTTTTTACCCGACCAGGCTGTGGCTGATGACGGCAGCGGGAATTCAGACCTGGCACGTTCGAGTGTGAGCAAGCTCCTTACCGGGCAACTTAATAAGCTGGCCGATCAGTACATCAAAGGGGTTGAATTAAATGTGGATGTAGATAGCTATGCCGACTATCAATCGCAGGGCGGGCAGCAACAAACGGATCTGAATGTAAGCCTCAGAAAAGCCTTTTTTGACGAGCGTGTGGTGGTGGAAGTCGGCAGCGAGGTGGGCATTGAAGGGCAACGTAAAAATAGCGAAGTGATTGGGGATGTGAGCGTGGAATATCTCCTCACCGAGGAAGGAACCTACCGTCTCCGGGCCTTCCGCAATAACCAGTTTCAGAACCTGGTTGAAGGGCAGGTGATCATCACCGGACTTGGTATTCTGTTCAACAAGCAATTCGACACCTGGAAGGAGCTGTGGAAAAGTGAGCAAAAACAGATGGAGGAGGAATTGCAGAATAATCCTGACCCGAAAGCCACTAAGGAAGAAGAAGAAGAAGCAGATCCTACAGAGGAACCGCAAAACCCCGGCACGAAGTGAAACATCTGAAGTATTTCCATAGTATCCGCATTTTGTGCTTCAGCCTTCTGCTGCTACTTTGCTCCTGCAATGCGCTGAAATATGTACCGGAAGACGAAAAGCTATACACCGGGGCCGATGTGCAGATAGAGATCCGCGGAGAAGCCAGTGATAAAAAGGAGCTTTCATCAGAGGTGAACAACGCCCTTTTTCCCAGGCCCAACAGCAAAATCCTGGGAATGCGGGTGGGGCTTTGGGCCCACTATAAAGTGGAGCGCGACAAGGCTGGTTTTATAACCCGCTTTATCAATAAGCGCTTTGGCGAAGAGCCTGTTTACCTGAGTGATGTGCCCACTGAAGAGGTGGAGAAGATCATCGTAAACCGCTCCATCAACAACGGATTCTTTTACCCGGAGGTAAGCTCGGATATTAAAGAAAAGAAAAGAACCGCTTCTGTTTCCTACTTCCTCGAAGCCAGTCCTCCCTATCGCCTACAGACCTACCAATACATGCGCGATTCCCTGGCAATGGACACCGCAGTACAAAACTCACTGGCTGAAACCGAACTTACTCCCGAAACCCGGTTCGATCTTGACCTTTTTAAAGACGAACGCACACGCATTGATAATTATCTGAAAAACAGGGGCTACTACCAGTTCAACAATGACCATCTCATCTTCACCTCCGATACCAACCAGTACGACACGCGGCACTATGACCTCTACCTCGACATGAAAGACGAGGTACCGCTTAAAAATCAGATCCCTTACCGGATAAATAAGGTGTATGTGTACCCTGATTATTCTGTGGAGGATTTTGAAAAAGCATCCAATGATACAGCTGTGGTGGACAGCATCTACTTTCTTCAGGAGCAGATCCTTTTTAAGCCCCACCTGCTGCGGGAGTACATTATTGTGGAGCCCGGCAATCTTTACAATAAGCGCTTTTCCGACCTCACCACGCGCAGGCTTTCGTCACTGGGCATATACCAGTTTGCCACTGTGCGATTTGACATCATCGATAGCCTCACCACCGATTCTCTCGGTCACCTCAACGCTTCGGTGCTCCTCACCCCCGGTTCAAGGTATAACCTGAGGGCGGGGATGCAGGCCCTTACCAAATCCACCGGGTTTGCAGGGCCGGGTGTACATGCCACCTTTCAGGACCGCAACTTATTCAATGGCGGAGAGGTACTGGAGGTTTCCGGCAACATCAGTTATGAATTTCAGATGGCCAGAGGCAGCGGCCAAAATCTTAACAACTTTGAATTTAAACTGGAGAACAGCCTGAATTTCCCACGGATGATAGCCCCTTTTCTGAAGGTTGATCCCCGAAAAGCCTACTCCATCCCCAACACCAAAATAAAGCTGAACTACACCATGCAGCAGCGGGCGTTGTATTATACCATCAACTCCTTCCTGTTTTCGTACGGTTACAACTGGAACTCCAGCCGGTTTATTTACCAGGAGGTAAATCCTCTTTCGATCAATTATATGTCTGTTTCCAGCCAAACCGAGGAATTTTTAAATATTCTCGATGAGAATCAGTTTCTGGCCCGCAGCTTTGACGATCAGTTTATTCCTGCCATCAATTACACCTTTCAATACAGTGAACTGGGTAAAACGGATAATACACATGAATTCTTTTTCAATACGCTGCTTGAAGAAGCCGGACTTATAACCGGGTGGAGCAAAAGCCTTTTGGGAGGTGGGAACACTTTGCTTGGACTACCTTTTGCGCAGTACCTCAAAGGCGATGTGGACTTCAGGCATTACTTCGACCTGGGCCAAGACAGGAAACTCGTGAGCCGGATCTTTGCGGGGGTGGGATATCCCTACGGCAATTCGGTATCGCTGCCCTATATCAAGCAATACTTTTCGGGCGG